>JAQCHR010000273.1 GCA_027619655.1 Pseudomonadota bacterium | reverse complement strand
AGGACAGGGCACAAAATATGCGGAATTGCGTGCAAAATCGGCGGGAATCGGTCTTAGTACCGAACGGTGACGAAGAAGGGGCGGCATGACAGCAAAATATACGCGCGCGCAGCACAAGCAGTATCTGGAGATGACGGACAGTATCGGTCGATGCTGGGTGGAAATATTCCGGGGCGACACCGATTTCTATTCCGCGGCGTATTGGGACCTGCTGACGGAAATCTGGCGATCCGACAAGCCGGTCCGGAAAACAGATGCGCTGCGCTATATGAAAGCCATCAAAAGCGCCCATACGGCCAGCAAATATGTTGAATCCTCCCTGAAACGGGGTTTCCTCATTGAAACCGACAACCCGGAAGACGCCCGGTCAAAGCTGCTGTCGCTCTCCGCGGACATGCGCCAGCGGCTGGACTGTTTCTTCGACGAGGCCGTTGGCAGTCTCCGCCGGGCGACCCGGACCATCAACGAAATCGGCCCGTCGCCGGAAGCTCCCTGACCCTTCCCCCCGCCGGCGCGTCGCCCCTGACACCCCTATCGCAGAAGTGAATCCATGACCGAGATCATCAAGGGCCTTCGGGTCGTCGAAGCATCCGCCTTCATCGCCGCCCCCTATGCCGGGCTGACACTCGCCCAGCTGGGCGCGAACGTCATCCGGATCGACCCCGTCGGCGGCGGGCTGGACCATAAACGCTGGCCGATCACCAGGGACGGCAACAGCCTGTACTGGGCCGGGTTGAACAAGGGCAAGCGCTCGATCATGCTCAATGCCCGCGACCCGGAAGGCCGGGAACTGGCGCATGCGCTGATGACCCGCGAAGGCCCCGGCGCCGGGATCGTCCTGACCAACCTGCCGGCGCGTGGCTGGCTCGCCTATGACACGCTGAAGGCAAGGCGCGACGACCTGATCATGCTGGGCATCACTGGCAACCGCGACGGTTCGGTCGCGCTGGACTATACCGTCAACGCCGCCGCCGGCTTCCCGCTGGTCACCGGCCCCGCCGGCCATGCCGGCCCGGTCAACCATGTCATGCCGGTCTGGGACGTTGTCGCCGGGCTGAGCGCCGTCACCGCGATCCTCGCCGCGGAACGGATGCGCCGGGACACCGGCCAGGGCCAGTTCATCGCCCATGCCCTGTCGGACGCCGCCTTCTCGACGCTCAGCCATCTCGGCTATGTCGCCGAGGTCCAGATCAACGGCGACGACCGGCCCGCGACCGGCAACCAGGTCTACGGCACCTATGGCTGCGACTTCGCCACGGCTGACGGCCGCCGCGTCATGATCACCGCCTTCACCACCCGCCACTGGCACGCCCTGCTGGAAGCGACCGGTCTTGCCGGGCGCATGGCCAAGGTCGCGGAACTGTTCGAACTGGACCTCGACCGCGAGGAGGCCCGCTGGGAGGCCCGCGACACCATTACCGCGCTGCTGAAGCCCTGGTTCGCCGCCCGCACGCTGGACCAGATCCGCACGGCCATGAACACCGTCGGCGCCTGCTGGGGCCCCTATCAAAGCTTCGCGCAGGCCGTCCGCGAGGACCCGCGCCTGTCGACGGAAAACCCGATGTTCGCCGAAATCGACCAGCCCGGAATCGGCCGCCATATCGCCGCCGGGCCGATGGTGGATTTCGGCGCGGCGCCGCGGACGCCGGTCAAACCGGCGCCGCTTCTGGGAGCGGATACGGACGCGATCCTGGCGGACGACCTGGGCCTCGACAGCGGCCAGATCGGCCGGCTGCACGATGCCGGGATCGTCGCCGGCGCCGCGAAGGGTTAGCTGCCGGCCTTCAGCGCGTCCCAGTATTCCCGGTTTACGCCATCGATCAGCCCGTCATGCATGATGCCAAGGCAATGGCGGTAGCCGTAATGTGCGTTTGAACCGGCACCGCCGGCGCCATCCGCGACGCTGCCGCAGGCGTTGAAGGCATTTTCAGCATGCGCCTTCGCCTTGTCGGAAACCCGGGCCTGCAGCGCGCGGACCTGCGCGTCACGGCGTTCGGCTTCCGTGGTGTGGCGGTTGCGCGGCAGGGCGTTGATCGCCGTCCGCACCATTTTTGCGCCATCCAGCGTATCGCCGCGCTGTTCCAGAACCTTCTCCGCGACGCCGCGCAGGGTCGTCTGCGCGATCTGCTTGTCGGCTTCGGTCTGCGGGTTGCCGTCCTGCGGTTCCGCATCGGGAAACAGCAGGACATTGCCCGTGATCCGCACCGAGAGCGCGGCCAACCCGTTCCGCTGCATCACCGATTCATCGACGCTCAGCGTCACCGCGAAATGATCGCGTTCCGCCAGCACCCGAAGAAATTGCCCGGCCGGCAGCACGACCTGGCGCCCGTCGGCCGTCTCCCCGATCAGGGTCATCGTGTCGTTCTTGCGGGTGCTCTTGGCGCCATTGACGCCGGCGGGTTCGGCGGCGACGCTATACCCCTTGCCGCGTTCCGGGTTGGCCCGGTCCGGCTGCAGGCAGATGGCGGCGACCTCCGCCGTGCAGGCTCCCGATTCACAGGTCAGCGGCAATTCTTCGGTGGGTGTTACGACCAGCAGGACCTGCGGGGCGGCCTGGATCGATCCGGCCAGTCCCGCGACGCCGATAACGGCCGCAGCGGTAAATACTCCGAGACGCATGAGCTCTCTCCCAGAATGGCTGTATTACCCCGTCAGCATACCATAATTGTGCGATTTGCCGAACACGATAGCGTGTCTTCAGCAGCCCAGCTGGCGCGCCAGGTCGATCAGGTCCGTGGCCACGTAATCGAAATCATGCTCCGGCGTCAGGCCCGCCGTCTGGTCCGGCCCCCGGTCCTTGCGGGGGAAGAACGCCGTGCGCAATCCGCAGGCCTTCGCCGCCGCCAGGTCATCGTTATGCGCCGCGGACATCATTACCTGGTCGCGCGGCAGGTCCAGCATCTCACAGGCCCTGATATAGGCCTGGGGCTGCGGCTTGTAGTAGCCGACGACCTCCGCGCCCAGGATCGTATCCCAGGGCAGACCGGCATTCTTCGCCATATTGACCATCAGCGCGACATTCCCGTTGGACTGGGTCGCGATGATATGCTTCGACTTCAGCCGCGTCAGCCCCTCGACCGAATCCGGCCAGGGGGCAAGCCGGTGCCAGGCGTGATTGAAATCGTCGATCGCCGCCTCGTCCAGCTGGGTAATGCCGGTTTTCGCCAGCATCTCCACCAGGTTTTCGCGATGCAGCACGTCCAGTTTCACAAAATCCCGCTCGCCATTGCGGATCCGCGCCATCGCCGGCTGGTACAACCCCCGCCAGCCATCGGCAAAGGCCGCCCAGTCCGTTTCGATGCCGTAGCGTTTGCCGACGGCCTGCCCTTCGCGGATGATGCTGGCGCGCCAATCGACCACCGAACCGAATACATCGAATATCAGCGCCTTGATTACCGGAGCCGCCATGGCTTTCCCCTTCCCCGTTGATGAACCTTTGGTGAGATGCGTACTACAGCAGGCCGGCAAAAACTATTCTGTCGATCGGCTTTGATGGGCATTTATTGGCTTTTATCGGCATTGGCTGGTTTCGATTGCCGCAAGGCCATTTTGATTGGCTTTGGTTGGCTTTGGTTGCAACACGGGCCAACCCCGCCGCACGAGCCATTCCGTCGCCGTAACCCCAATATAGGAATGTACGCTTATTTTCGGAAAATGCAAGCGGCCCGATTTGGCCAATGGGCCGGATGACCCAGGACAGGCACAGCGGCAATAAAAAAACGGCGACCCGCGGGCCGCCGTTTTCATGTTGATCCGCGCCGTCGAAATCAGACAGCGCGCCGACGCGACCGTATCGTCGCGAGGCCCAACAGGCCCAGGCCGAGAAGCGCCATACCCGACGGCTCCGGCACCGCGCCAAATGTGGCGGAATCGCCGAAATCGGAATTGGCGATTTCCGAACATGACCCTTCGGATTCAACACACAGGAACCACGAGCCATCCGAAAACGTGTTCAGCGCGAAACTTGCGGAGACGGTCCCTTCGACAGTTTCCCCGAAAAACAGGGTAAAGTCAGCGAAACCCGAAATAAAGGAATCCCCATTGGTCGGAAGGGGGCCGAACAGGTTCAGGAACACGAATTCGTCGATCGACGTGGACGAGAACGCGAACAGTTCGGACGCGTAGGAAAGTCCCAGAATTTCGAGGTTTCCGGCGAAATCCGTGAAGCTGGAATCGGTTTCGGGATCGACGGTTCCCTCCACCGTGATCGTCGCAAAAGCGGGGCTCGTTTCCTGTGAATCAATGACGCAGTCGAAACAGTCGCCGCTCCAGCTGATCGCCGTGGTGGAAACGACTGCATTCGCGCTGTGCGCCCAGCCCATGGCAAGAAAAGCCGCTGCCATCCATAGAGATTTGAATTTCATGACGAACTCCTGAAAATTTCTTTATCGACAGAATGAAACAATTAAGCCAACTGACGGAAAAAAGCCGCCTTGCCAGAAAATAAGCAATATTCGCGCCATACCGGGAAAACGCGCAAAATCAATATGATACTATGTATATTCCCGCATCGTTGGCCGAATGTGTAAAGAATTCCGACGCTCATTTTCAGGCAGACGGTCCCCCGCAAATTGAACTGTTGTTTTTTCGTCGTAAAAACAGCGAATTGCGCGGTTAAGCATCATCAACTTACGAAAAATGGTCGTGTAAAATATTCCGGCACATGCCATTAGGTGGATGAAATATCATTCCCTGAACGAAAATTATGTTATATTATAACGTAACTGATATTGCGCCATTCCGGCCCGGACTCAAAAGGCCCTCTTCATGACAACGGCTACCCTGCCCCCCATGCTGGCCGAATTGCACGACGTGACCGTGCGATATGCCGGGCGCCCCGTGCTGGATCATGTCGATCTGTCAATCGCACGGGGACAGATTGTCACCGTGATCGGCCCGAACGGGTCGGGAAAAACCACGCTGGCGCGCGTCCTGCTGGGCCTGATCGAAGCCGATTCCGGCCGTGTCCGGCGCATGGACGATATCGTCATCGGCTATGTGCCGCAGCGCATGCATATCGATTCAAGCCTGCCGCTGTCCGTGCGCCGCTTCCTGCAGCTTGCCGCGCCGCGCCGCGGCCGGGAGATTGACGCGGCGCTGGACGAAACCGGCGCCCGGCCTGTCGTGGAAGCCGATATCGGATCGCTGTCCGGCGGCGAATTGCAGCGGGTCTTGCTGGCGCGCGCCCTGCTGCGGGATCCGGACCTGCTGGTGCTGGACGAACCGGCGCAGGGCGTCGATTTTTCCGGCCAGACGGCGCTGTATCATCTGATCGGGGAAATCCGCGACCGCCATAAATGCGGCGTCCTGACGATTTCCCACGACCTGCACCTCGTGATGGCCGCAACGGACCGCGTAACCCCGCCGAGCCACCATATCTGCTGCTCCGGGGAGCCGGAATCGGTTCGCATCCATCCGGAATATGTCGCGTTGTTCGGTCCAGCCGCATCGAAGGATATCGCCATCTATTCGCATAGCCATTGCCATAGCCATGATCTGGCCGGCAACATTGTCGAGCCTGAAAACGACCACGCGCATCACCACCATTCCCCGCAATGACCCTGCTCGATGACTTCCTGTGGCGCGCTGTCCTGGGCGGGCTGGGCGTCGCGCTTGCGGCGGGG
>JAQCHR010000272.1 GCA_027619655.1 Pseudomonadota bacterium | reverse complement strand
CTGGGCGGCGTAGGCGGGGTCGCCCTGACGTGATAAATTCCGCAACTTCCTGTATGATGGACGCCAGTGTCGGGAAACCGTGTGCGTCATGACCTCATTCGAACCTGCGACAAAAAAATAAATGTAGACGCGCTGCTGCAGATGGCGCTCGACCGTTCAACGGCGGGTCGCAGCGAACTTGCCCGCTCCGTCGCCGATATCTGCCTGAAAGACGATTCCGGGCTGAACGAACGCGAAGTCCAACTGATCTTCGATATCCTGTACCGGCTGATCAACGGCGTGGAAATGAGAGTGCGGCGTGACCTGGCGCAGCGGCTGGCGTCTCGTGAAGACGTTCCCCGCGACCTGATCGTCACCCTGGCGAATGACCAGATCGACGTCGCCTACCCCGTCCTTGTCGGCAGTACGCTGCTGCAAGACGAGGACCTGATCGCCATCACACAGGACAAGGCGGTATCGCATCATATCGCGATAACCCTTCGCGAATATGTCAGCATCGCGGTGTCGGATGCGCTGATCGACACGGACAACGTAGAGGTTATCGATTCGCTGGTCCGCAACCCCGCCGCCGAACTGTCCGAACCGACGATGGCGCGACTCGTCGAAATGTCCCGGGACAAACCGCCTCTCCGCCGGCCGCTACTGCAGCGTCCCGACATAAGCCCCGACCTCGCCTGGCGGATGCACCAGTGGGTCGGCGACGCGTTGAAGAAATTCATTGACGAAAAATACCCGGGCGGCATTGACCAGATCGGCGACGAAATTGACGATGCGGTCCGCGATGCGATGTCCGCCGGGCGCGCAACACCGCCGCCCGACCGTTCGGAACTGGTGGCGGACATCGAGAACAGCGGCGGCATTTCGGTAGAGATATTGATCCAGACCCTGCGCGACCAGGATGTCGAACTGTTCGAAGCGCTATTCGCCAGGCTTGCCGATATCGACCTGCTGGCAATGCCCATGATCGTATACGACCCCGGCGGAGAACCTTTCGCCATCGCCTGCAAGGCCTGCAACGTGTCGACGCGGAATTTCGAAGAACTGCACCGGCTGCTGGCAGCGTCGTTATCCGGCGACAGCGACGAAGAATCTCCGGAATTCCAGACAATCCGGTCGTTTTATGAACGCCTTGACGGCAATGTTGCGCGCCGGGTGCTGAACGAGTGGCGACGCGCGCCGGGCTCTGCCTGGCAGGTATCGCCGTAGCACCGGATCCACAACGACCTGAGCCTCAGCCAACACTCTAGTGCTTCGGCCTTGTAGCGATTACTGTACATTCCCTCGTTCCCCGCTACGGGATTCTGTAAATCAACCGCGCCAGGAGTAACAATGCCGCTGCAAGGAGTGCCAATAGCGCTTTTGGGCCTTGTCGCGGTCGGCATCGTTCTGATCCTGATTTCCTTCCGATTCATCCGGGCGCGCTCTACCCACCAGTTGCTGTCCGCCGGCCTGGTATTCCTTCTAGTCTGTGCTTTCGCCATCGCCGCCGATGTTCTGCCGGCAATGGTGAATGTCGAACAAGAGCACGCCTTCGCGGTTTTGCTCCGGCAGATCGCCAGCGTGTTCTGGTGGCTGGCGCTTGCCAATCTGTCGATCCGCATGACAGAGGTCCTGCTATGGCGCGGGTTGTTCAGCGAACAGAATATACCCAAGCTGCTGAAAGACGTTCTCGGCGCGATATATTACATCGGCGCCCTGTTCGCCATTGTCGCCTTTGTGTTCGAGCAGCCGGTGACGGGCCTGCTCGCGACATCGGGCGCCGTCGCGGTCGTCCTTGGTTTTGCCTTGCAGAATACGTTGAGCGACGTGTTCTCCGGCATCGCCCTGAACCTGGAGCACCCCTACCGCCAGGGGGACTGGATCCGCCTAGACAACGGGTTCGAAGGCGAGGTCGTCGAGGTCAACTGGCGCGCGACCCACCTGCGTAGCCGGCAGGATTCGGAAATCGTCCAGCCGAACTCCGGCATGGCGACGGCGCGCATCACGAATTTCCACTACCCGGACCGCGGTTACGCCTTCAACATACAGGTCCGTATCGACTACAGGGTGCCGCCGGCGCGGGTAAAGGCGATCCTGAAGGCAGCCGCCATGGCATGCGAACGGGTCAAGAAGCATCCAGCGCCGGTTGCCCGGATCATGAGTTTCGAGGATTCCTTTGTCTTGTACGATATGAAGGTCTGGGTGTCGGATTATGGCACGCATCCCGACAATCTCGACGAAGTCCTGACCCGCGTGTGGGAACATCTGCGCTGGGCCGGCATTTCCTTCGCCTTCCCGCAACGCAACGTCCATCTCTACGACAAGGAAGAACGCGACGAGCAGGAATCGCTGGCGGTCAGCAAATTGCTGCAGCAGATCGACCTCTTCGTGACGCTTCAGGATGACGAAAAGGAACTGCTGGCCTCGCAACTGGAACAGCGTCGGGTACGCGCGGGCCAGCGGATCGTCGAGCAGGGGGCGGAAGGCCAGTCACTGTATGTCATTGCGGAAGGATTGCTGGAAGTCCGGGTCATGTTTGAAAACGACGGTGTCGAACACAAGGTGGCCCAGGTCGGTCCCGGCGACTTCTTCGGCGAAATGTCCCTGCTGACCGGGGCGCCGCGCAGCGCCAGCGTCATCACGCTGACTGACGTCGTCGTCTACAAGATCGAGAAGGTCCATATCGAACCGATCCTGAAAGCCCGTCCGCTGATCGCCGAATCGCTCGTGGAACTGCTGAGCGCCCGACAGGAAGCAACCCAGGCCCTCGCAAAGACCCCGACATCCGTCGGCGCGGCAGGCGATGCGGAACATCACGGCTATGCCGAACAGATGCTCAGCCGGATCCGGGGGTTTTTCCAGTTGCACTGACCGGTCGCCGCGAGTTCCTGTTTGCCGACCTTACCGTCGCTACAGCGGCAAAATCGGTATGACTGCATCAACACGCCCTTACTTGTTCCATGATGTATCGCTGGCAGCTTTCTCCCGCATAGATTATCGTCGTACGCACCGGTCCCTGGAACCGGTAATTCACCCCAGGAAGGATGCACCGCATGATCATTTCCAATATGGAAGAAATTCCCGGCAGGCCTGTTGTCCGGCATCTGGGCATTGTCCAGGGCAGCACCGTCCAGGCCAAGAACGTCTTCCGGGATATCGGTGCGAGCCTGAAGAACCTGGTCGGCGGCGAGTTGAAGAGCTACACGCTTTTGATGAACGAGGCCCGCCAGGGCGCCATTGACCGCATGAAGGAAGAAGCCGCCGCCATCGGTGCGAATGCCATTCTGAACGTGCGGTTTTCGACATCGACCATCACCCAGGGTGCCGCTGAAATGCTCGCCTACGGGACGGCCGTGATTGTCGGAGATGATCGCGATGGATAGCGCATCAATCCAGCTTGCATTGAACATCGGCATTCCTGCCCTGCTGATTTGTTTCGCCTATATCATCGGCTCATGGGTCGAACGGCGCCATTTTCGCCGTATCATCCGCAAGGAAGACGAACTGCGCGATATCCTGGCCTTTGCGATACGCCGTGTTCCCCGGGACATGGCTTTGTCCGAGCCAATGCTCGTTTGCGGAAATGCGGTAATTTCGGTGGATTATTTTAAAAAATTTGCAGCCTCCCTGCGCGGCATCATCGGCGGCAGGGTGGGTACCTACGAATCACTCTATGAACGCGCCCGCCGCGAAGCGGTCATCCGGATGAAGGAAGACGCCAGGCGCCAGGGCGGAAACATCGTGCTCAACGTGAAACTGGACTCAACGCGGATCCATGCCGGCGGACGCAACGCAACCGTCAGCGTCGAAGCCTCAGCCTATGGAACGTCCTACAGGCAGGGCAGCGCCGGTGCCGAAATACACTAACCCGAAAGTGCCGGAAGGCATCAGTTCCGGACATGACCATCCGCTTGCGGACGTTGCCAGATCCTCCGTCATCGTCCTCGCGTTCTTTACGGTCCTGCTGATCGGCATATTCGCAACTGTGCGCCTGGCGGCGCCGCTGATTCCGTTCACCTGGGAGCAGAAGCTGGTCCGCCATGCGGTTCATTCGGAAACCGTTTCGGAAAGTCCGGCCGCCCGGCAGCGGCAGCACTATATCCGCGCCCTGGCGGACCGCGTCGCCGCGGCGAGCGATCTCCCCCCGGGCATGACCGTGACGGTCCACTATGAGGCAGTCGATATCAGGAACGCCTTCGCGACTCTGGGCGGACATATCTATGTTTATGAAGGCCTGTGGAATCTGCTCGGCAGCGAAAATGCGCTGGCCATGCTGTTGGCGCATGAAATTGCCCACGTGAAGAATCGGGATCCGATCCGCAGTGCCGGCAGCGCGTTACTGGCATCGCTCGTCGCCGGGTTCCTGATCGGCGACGGCGGGATCATCCTCGACCTTGTCGGTGGGAGCAACCTGCTTGCAGCGCTGCATTTCAGTCGGGAACAGGAAGCACAGGCGGACAACGACGCGGCAAAAGCGGTCATCCTGTTATACGGCCACCTCAATGGCGCCAACGAGCTTTTTTCCCGGCTCCGAGGTGCTGCGTCAGACAAGAGTGACCCACCGGCGTTTCTGGCCAGTCACCCGAACCTGGAACAGCGTACAGCCGACCTGCGAAACCAGGCCATGCGGAATGGCTGGAAACTGGATGGCCCGACAACGCCGCTTCCGTCCGGAAACTTCTGATACATCAGCCCGCGTTCAGCACCGCGACACCGGGCAATTCCCGGCCTTCGAGCCATTCGAGAAACGCGCCGCCAGCCGTCGAAACATAGCTGAAATCATCGGCGACGCCTGCATGGACCAGGGCCGCCACCGTATCACCGCCGCCGGCCAAGGTTGTCAGGACCCCCGCCGCGGTCAATTTTGCCGCCGCCTGCGCCACCGCGACAGTCGCGGCATCGAAAGGCGATACCTCGAACGCACCAAGCGGCCCGTTCCAGACCAGCGTGCGGCATTCCGCCAGGTGGACCTTGATGGCCGCAATGCTTTGCGGCCCGAAATCGAGGATCATCCGGTCATCCGGCACCGCATTCACATCTACCGTCGCGCTCGTGGCGCCTTCCTTGAATTCGGCGGCGACCACCGCATCGACCGGCAGCACGACGGTACAGCCCGCTTTCGAAGCCCGCGCCAGGATGTCGCGCGCCGTATCGGCCAGGTCCTTTTCACAAAGGCTGGCGCCAACGGCGATGCCCTGCGCGAACAGGAATGTATTGGCCATGCCGCCACCGATGATCAGCCTATCGACACTGGTGACCAGATGGCCGAGCACGTCCAGCTTGCTGGACACTTTCGCGCCGCCGACGATGGCCGCGAGCGGGCGGACCGGGTTTTCCAGCGCCGCGGCCAGCGCCTTAAGTTCCGCTTCCATGTTCCGCCCCGCTGCCGCCGGCAGCAGCCGGGCGATGGCGTCGATCGATGCATGGGCGCGATGCGCCGCCGAAAACGCATCGTTCACATACACATCGCCGAGCGCCGCCAGACCGGCGGCGAAAGCCGCATCGTTGGATTCTTCTTCCGCGTGGAAACGCAGATTTTCAAGCAGCAGCACGCCGTCGGGCGCCAGTGCATCGACCGCCGCCTGCGTCGGCGCACCGATACAATCCTCCGCGAAGGCGACGGGCCGGCCGCCGAGCGCCACCGACAGCGCCGCAGCAACCGGCCG
>JAQCHR010000271.1 GCA_027619655.1 Pseudomonadota bacterium | reverse complement strand
CAGGTCCCAAAGTGTCTTGTTCGAGGTATCGATCACCGCATCGGCGCGTTCCCGCAGCCGCGCCAGCAGCCGGCGCTCCAGGCGTATCCCGTCGGGCACCGGGCGATCCAGCGCCAGCGGATGGCGGCGGCGCGTTTCCGTATAGCGGCGCTGCAGGATTTCATCGTCGCAGTCCAGGAACAGCACGCGCACCGCCAGTTCGTCATGCCCGATCAGCCGGTCCAGTTCGGCGATGAAGGGATCGACGCTGAAATCCCGCGTCCGGATATCGACGCCGATTGCGAGCGGCCGGACCGCGCTGCGGCCGGTCCGCGGCTGCACCAGGCTGCCCAGCAGCGACAGGGGCAGGTTATCGACGGCTTCATAGCCGAGATCTTCCAGGACCTTGAGGGCGGTCGATCGCCCCGCGCCGGACATTCCGGTCACCAGAACAACAGTCTGTTTCATGGCCTTCCTGTCCACCGGACGACTCCTACGCTGGGCCGGATCGGGATTGCTGCACCGCAGAAAAATCGCTCACCGCTCTATATCCCCCGCTTTGGCCCTGACGGCAAGTCGGATTTTTGCCGGCGCGGACGCCTCCATCGGCGCAATCCGCAGCAATGGAAGGTCGAAACCGAGAATATTTACCGTTTCAGGCATCGGCAACCGTTCGATTTCCGCAGGTGAAATATCGACGACCAATGCAAGCATTGCCTGCTCCAGCGCCGGCAGGCGGACAATTCCCAGCCCGCGGATTTCGATTTTCCCGCATATGGACGGCGGCGACGACGCAATAACGCCATCGCCTGCCCGGTCTAGGATGGTGCGGTCATCGGCAACAAGGTCCGCCCCGCCATCGATCAGCCGCAGCGCCAGGTCCGACTTGCCGCTGCCGGACGGACCGCGCAGCAGCACCCCCCTGCCGCCAATCGCCACCGTGGTGGCGTGCACCGTTTCCATCCGGTCAGCCGCCGGCCTTGCCGGGGCCGGGCCAGGGCGTGAAGTGTTTGCCAAGCTGCAACCCCTGGCGCTGGTAGGACGACCCGATCCCCTGTCCGTAAACCCGGTCCGGCGTCTCGGTCAGGCGTTCATAGACCAGCCGCCCCATGATCTGGCCGTGCTCGATCATGAAGGGGACATCATGCGAACGGACTTCCAGCACCGCGCGGCTGCCGCCGCCGCCGCTGCCCGCGTCGCCGAATCCGGGATCGAAAAACCCCGCGTAATGGACGCGGAATTCGCCGACCAGCGTGTCATAGGCGACCATTTCGGCGGCATGGTCCGGCGGGACGGTCACCGCCTCGCGCGACGCAAGGATGTAAAAGTCATCCGGGTTGAGGACGATGGCCGCCAGGCGGCCGCGATAGATCGGCTCCCAGAATTCGACCGGGTCGTACCCCCCCTTGTTGTCGACATCGATCAGCCGGGTATTCTTGCGCGCCCGGAACCCGACCAGGCCGGTATCCGGATCGCCCTGCAGATCGACCGTGAAGGGTATGCCGTCCTTCAGGTTTCCCGGCTGCGGGTCGGCATCGATCAGGCCGACCTTGCGATTGAGTTGCCGCATCGCCCGGTCGCTGTAGGAAAACTGCCCGGATTTCAACCGCAACTGGTTCAGCCGCGCCCCGGCCCGCACGACGACGCTGAAGGTGCGCGGCGAGATTTCCGCGTAGAGCGGCCCGTCATAGCCGCCCCGGACCCGGTCGAATTCCACGCCACGATCGGTAATCAGCCGGGTGAAAATATCCAGCCGGCCTGTGGAGCTTTTCGGATTGGCAATCGCCGATAACCCGCGCTCCAGCCGCAGCGATTCGCACAGCGGCACGATATAGACGCAACCGCATTCCAGCACCGCGCCGCCGGTGATATCGAACGCATGCAGGCCGAACTGCGCCAGTTTTTCCGCCACCGTGGCCGTGCCCGGCAGGAAGCTGGCCTGCACCCGGTGCGCAACCGTGCCGAGGCGCAGATCGATGCTGGCCGGCTGGATCTGGTCCTCGCCGATGGGTGAATCGGCGGTAATGACCCCGTCATCAATCAGTCCCCGGATCGCCTGGGACGGCAGCACGCCGGTTGCGTGCCGCGCCGATACCGCGTCCGCGGGCGTGTCCACTGCCTGTTCGACCATACCGGCGCCGCTCCATAGATTCCAACCGCGTTAAATCTAGCAGAATATCCGGTTTAGAGCACATCGGGTTTAATTGGAACCGCGACCTGACCCTAGTCGACCGGCAGGCTGACCGTAAATTGCGCGCCGATTATTTCACCGTCGGCGTTCCGGCGGTTCTCCGCGCGGATCGTTCCGCCATGCGCCTCGACGATCTGCCGGGAAATCGACAGGCCGAGCCCGGAATGGGTGCCGAATTTCTCCGCTGCCGGCCGCTCCGAATAGAACCGGTCGAATACCGCTTCCAGCTTGCCGTCCGGCATGCCGGGCCCGTCATCCGATACGGTTGCCTTTATGGCACCGCCCTGCCGGGTCACCCGGATCGCAATGGTTCCGTCCGGTGGGCTGAAGCTGCGCGCATTGTCGATTAGGTTGCTGAAAACCTGGGCCAGCCGGCTTTCCACCCCGGGCACCATCATATCGCCGCCCTCGGGCGTCTCGAGCGTATAGGCGGGGGCGCCATCGCCGCCAACCGTTTCACGGATATTCACCAGGGCCTGAAGCATCCGGCCGATATCCACAGGTTCGCGGTTCTCCCGGCCCAGTTCCGCATCCAGCCGGGAATAGTCGGAAATATCCGTAATCAGCCGGTCCAGCCGCTGCACGTCATCCAGAATGATCGCCATCAGTTTCTGCTGCTGAACCGGGTCCTTCAGCCGCGCCGCGGTTTCCACCGCACTGCGCAGCGAGGTCAGCGGATTCTTGATTTCATGACTGACATCGGCGGCGAAACGGCCGATCGCGTCCATCCGCTTGTACAGCGCCTCGGTCATGTCCCGCAACGCCACCGACAGGTCGCCGATCTCATCGCCGCGGCGCGCCATGTCCGGTATTTCCACATCCGGGCCGCCAAGCCCGTGCCGCACGCGGATCGCGGCTTCCGCCAGCCGGTGGACGGGCCGGGCGATCGTCCCTGCGAGGTAGAGCGACAGCAGCACCGTAATGACCAGCGCGCCGGCGAAAACCTGCAGCACCACAATCCGCACGGCCCGCACCGACTGCTGGATTTCAGGGCCCGCCCGGGACAGCAGGACCACCCCGATGACCTGCCGGTAGCGCTGCACGGGCATGGCGACGGAAAGCACGAAGCCGCCCTCCCCATCCTGCCGGGCGATGCCCACGGATTCGCCGTCGAGCGCGCGTCCGGCTTCGGGATAATCGGCGATGCTCTGCTGCGGCGCCTCGCGATAGGTATCCAGATCGGTGCGGGTCTGCAGTGCATCGAACAACCGCTCGAAGACCTGCAATGCCCGCTCGCCGATGGGGGTATCCTCCGGCGGCGGCGGCAGGGAGCGGATCCGCACCAGCCGACCCCTGCCGCCGAGCCGGCGGCTGTCCGCCACAAGCTGCCCGTCGGTCATGAACAGGCGCGCCCGGACGTTCCGGGCGCTGGTCAGCCTTCGTATCATGTCGCGCGCCTGGATCGGGTCCAGCACCTGGCGGCCGGTCGGATCGATATGGGTGGCGCCTTCGCCCAGCGCGCCGGCAAAAATGTCCGTCTGGGTCTTCAGCGAATCCAGTTCGGCATTGATCAGCCGGTCGCGATAGGTGCCGAGATACAACAGGCCGGCAACCGGAATCGCCAGCGCCAGCACATTGACCGCCAGAATACGCCGGGTCAGCGGCGACAGGATACGCCGCCGCCGCGGGACGGGACTGGCGTCCGGCCCGCCCATCCCCTTATCCGCCATGGATCCTAACTGTCATTATATCGGTAGCCGACCCCGTAGAGGGTTTCGATCTCCGAGAATTCGCCATCGGTGTCGCGGAATTTCTTGCGCAGGCGCTTGATATGGCTGTCGATAGTGCGGTCATCGACATAGATGCTGTCCCCATAGGCCGCATCCATCAGCTGGTCGCGGCTTTTGACATGGCCCGGATACTGCGCCAGCGCGCGCAGCAGCAGGAATTCGGTCACGGTCAATTGTACCGCCGTTCCCTTCCAGGTGCACTGGTGGCGCTCCGGGTCGAGCACCAGTTCGCCGCGCACCAGCGTTGCTTCGCCGCGCACGTGGTCGGGATCGTCCAGGGCGTCGGCGCGGCGCAGCAGCGTGCGGATGCGTTCGATCAGCAGGCGCTGGGAAAACGGCTTCTTTATATAGTCGTCCGCCCCCATCCGCAGGCCCAGCACCTCGTCGACCTCGTCATCCTTCGAGGTCAGGAAGATGACCGGGACGCGGCTGGACTTGCGCAGGTTCTGCAGCAGCTCCATGCCGTCCATCCGCGGCATCTTGATATCCAGGATCGCCAGGTCGACCGGCTGCTGGCTGATGCCGCGAAAGGCTTCCTCGCCATCGCTATAGGTCCGGACCTGATAGCCTTCGGCTTCCAGGGTCATGGAGACCGAGGTCAGAATATTGCGGTCGTCGTCCACAAGCGCGATTGTCCTGTGCATGCGAGATTTCCCCTTTTTCACCAGCTGACCCTTGGACAGATTAGGATCACATTGCCACCGACGCCAGCCTGCGGTGGCGATGTGGCGGGATTGTGGCGCGCAGGCGGCTTGTTCGCGGCAATCACGCCCCTTGCGGGCGAAACAGCGACAATCCGAATCTCGTGCGGCGAAATGCCCACTCGCATCACGTGTCGCGCCCCCTATATCTACGGTCCGATCGTGACAATTCTCAAGGTTTTCCGCTGACGATGGTCTCCAAACCTTCCTATCTGCTGATCGTCGTGCTGCTGGCCGCGCTGGCGGCCATCGGCCTGATTACCTGGGTGGCCTGGACCCTGACCCGCCCGGCGCCGCGCGTCCAGGTCGGCGATGTCCGGACCGTCGCCGTGGCGCCCACGGTCAAGATCGGCGGCCCCTTCACCCTGGTCGATCACACCGGCATGACCGTCACCGACGCCACCTGGCGCGGCAAGCTGTTGCTGATCTATTTCGGATACGGGTTCTGCCCGGATGTCTGCCCGACCGAATTGCAGATCATGTCCGGCGCGCTGGACGCGCTGGGCGAGGATGCGGCGCGCGTGCAGCCGCTCTTCATCACCGTCGATCCCGAACGCGATACGGTCGAATTCTTGGCCGATTACGTCTCCCATTTCCACCCGAGCCTGGTCGGCCTGACCGGAGCACCGGAAGCTGTGAACGAAGCCGCAACGGCCTACCGGGTCTATCACAAGAAGGCCGTGGAGGATTCTGCCACCGATTACCTGGTCGACCATTCCTCCTTCGTCTATCTTATGGGACCGGACGGCAATTTCCTGACCATGTTCAACACCGGCACCGATCCGCGCACCATGGCGCAGACGATCCTGTCCTATCTGAAATAACTCCCGCCCGCGGCCACGGCTTAAAGCATGCTCGCCGACTGCAGCAGGATGGCGAGGATGGTGACGGGCACCAGGAAACGCAGCAGCCAGAGCCAGACCATACCGAACCGGCTGCCCGCCAGGTCGGCCTCGTGCAGCGCAACCGCCCGCTTCACGCGCCAGCCAACTGTCCGTCGTCGAATGATTTGGAACAGCCTTGCTGATTTTGGAGTGGAAGTCTTTG
>JAQCHR010000270.1 GCA_027619655.1 Pseudomonadota bacterium | reverse complement strand
CCACACCGCGCCTCCTCCTAAAAGGAGACAGATGGCCCAAACTGTCAGGTCAATACTCTCTCAGCACAGCAATCCACTTCTAAGCATGCCCGCCGCCACAGCCCCCGCTACACCAGCGCCACCCGCTCCAGCGGGTCGGGGCGCCCCTCCGGCACGTTGTCGCGCATATCCGCCAGCAGGTCCGACTTCACCCCCGCCGCCGCCGGGTCGTTCCACAGGTTGCGCCACTGGTGCGGGTCGTCGGCCAGGGCGTAGAGCTCGCCTTCGCTGCCGTCGTACTGGTTGGTCGCGGCATAGGCCGTGACCAGGTAGCCGTCGCGGACCATGGAGCGCATCGTGACCGCGTTGCCCTCGTAATCGTCATACCATTCGGTGATGACCCGTTCATGCGCGCCGTCGCCCGGCGCCTGCGGCAGGGGCGTGCCCTGCATGTCCGCCGGGATCGCCATGCCCAGCGCGTTCAGGATCGTCGGCGCGATATCCACATGGCCGACCGGCTCCGAAATCTCGGCGGGGGCGATGCGGCGGTTCGGGGCGGGGCGCCAGATCAGCGGCACCTTGGTCAGCGCGTCCACATGGTACGGTCCCTTGAACAGCATGCCGAAATCGCCCTGCAATTCGCCGTGGTCGGCGGTGAAGAAGATGTCGGTATCCGCGTCCCAGCCGCGCGCCGCGAGATACGCCGTCACCCGGCCGACCGCCTCGTCGATCAGCTCGTTCTTGGCATGGACGATGGCGTTTACCTCGCGGATCTGGTCGGCGGTGGTGCCGGCGGGCACGTAGTCGGGCGGCACCTCGAAATTGAACTGCGCCTTGCCCCGGTACCAGTTCAGCCAGTGATGCGGCTTGGTGGCGAGGATCGCCTCGCATTTCTCGCGGCTGCCGGGATAGCCCGCCGGTAGTGGTACCTCGCACCAGTCGAAGCGCCTGCGGGCTTCGTCCGGCATGTCCCAGGGATGGTGCGGGTCGGGGAAGCTCATCCAGCAGAACCAGTCCTCCTCCGCCCCGCGTTTCGCCAGCCAGTCGAGGGTCCGCTGCGCGGTCCAGTTGGTGTGGTAATCCTCGATGGATATGGGGTTGTGGGCGACCTGCGGCGCGCCGGTATCGCCGCCGCCCCGCCCGCTCGGCTTGCCGTTGGCCGTATATTCGTGGAACCCGGCGACCGCCCCCGGCCGGGTTTCCGCCAGCCATTTCGGGTAATGGAACAGCGAGCGCCCGGCGCGGCCGGTATGCCCCGCCAGCTCCATGTAGTCGAAGCCGCGATGCGGCCCGTGCGACCCCGCCCCGGCGGCGGTGTTCTCGAAATAATCCGTGGCGGCATGCGGTTCGAAATGCGCCTTGCCGATCAGCGCCGTGGCGAAGCCCGCATCGTGCAGCACAAGCGCCAGGCTGGGATGGTCCGCCGGCAGCGGGATGCCGTTGGAGCGCACGCCGTGCTTGCGGATATGCTGCCCGGTCAGGATCGTCGCCCGCGCTGGCATGCACACCGCGCACTGGTCGCGCGCTTGATGGTAATTGATCCCGTCGCGCGCCAGCGCGTCGATCACCGGCGTCCTCGCGACCGCGCCGCCATTGCAGCCCAGCGCGTCATAGCGCTGCTGGTCGGTGGTGATGAGCAGGACATGGCGGGGCATGGGGCGCTCCTTCGCGTTCGTGGAAACTTCGGCCCCGGGATCGTGCCCCGTGGCGGCGGCGCTGGCAACCGGGGGAAGGGATTGCTCAGAAGGCTAGACGTCCCGCAGATTCGCCGCCCACGCCGCCCGGTCCATCTCCCATACCTCCTGCTCGGTATAGGCGGGATCGACGAAGCCGCGGGGCTGGATGCCGAGCAGGCGGGCGCCGGTTTTTTCCTTGATGCGCCGCGAACGGTCATTGCCGACCGCGTTGGAGAAGACCAGCTTCTCGAAGCCCAGCTCGGTGAAGGCGTAGTCGAGGGTCGGCGCGATGGCCTCGCTCATCAGCCCCAGCCCCCAGTAGCGCTGGCCGAGCCAGAAGCCCCGGTTTTCCGGGTTGCCGTGGCGGTACAGGTCGATGGCGCCGATCATCTCGCTTGGCTGGTCGCGCGGAAACAGCCCCCAGAGCCAGCGCTCGCGGCCCTGGCGGGGGCGGACCTCGTTGCGGAAGAAATACTCGACGCCGCGCGCCGGAAACGGCCAGGGCACCGTATCGGCCAGGTGGCGGATGACCTCGTAATCGACGAAATTCCGGGTCCAGGACGGCAGGCCGTCCCGGGTCGGCGCGCGCAGCACCAGCCGCGCCGTGTGGAAGATCGGCACGCCGCTCATCGTGCCCGGGGCCGGCGCGGCGACGGAAAGATTGATTTTTCCATCAAATAGCTATATAATCCTATTCGGTCGGATGCAAGCGGAAAGGGCAGGGCCGGCACGGCGGGGCATACGGCGCGAAGCCGATAAAAGCCGATAAATGCCAATCGTTGCCAATCAAACCGGCGGGGCGCGGCGGAGACTGCGGGTAAAAGCCAATAAATGCCAAACGATGCCAATAGAAGCCGGTCTAGCGGATAGTATGGCGGGACCGGCCCTGGCAAAAGCCAATGAATGCCAACCGATGCCAATCAAATGGCGGGGCGCGGCGGCGCCGTGCCGGTAAAAGCCGATAAATGCCAATCGATGCCAATGCCTGTACAATGATGCGACATAACGGGATCCAGGACGGCGGCCCGGCAAACAGGGGGAAGGACAGGACATGGCAACAAGGCTGGACGGCAGGCGCGCGGTGGTGACCGGCGGGGCGCAGGGATTCGGGCATGCGATCGTCAAGCGGCTGCGGGAAGAGGGCGCGGAGGTCTGCATCTGGGACCATGACGCGGACCTGACGAAACAGGTCGTGGCGGATTTCGGCGGCGGCGTGCGCGGCGTGCAGGTCGACGTGACCGATACGGAGTCCATCGCGGCGGCGGTGGCGGAATCGACCGCCGGCGGCGGGCGCATCGATATCCTGGTCAACAATGCCGGGATCGCGGGGCCGAGCGCCAAGGTCTGGGAATACCCGGTGGATGAGTGGCGGCAGGTGATCGAGATCGACCTGAACGGCGTCTTCTACTGCTGCCGCGCCGTGGTGCCAGTGATGCTGCAGACCGGCTATGGCCGGATCGTCAATATCGCCTCCATCGCCGGCAAGGAGGGCAATCCGAACGCCGCGCCCTACAGCGCGGCCAAGGCGGGGGTGATCGGGCTGACCAAGTCGCTCGGCAAGGAGCTGGCGGATACGGATATCTTGGTCAACTGCGTCACCCCGGCGGCGGCGAAGACGCGCATTTTCGACCAGATCTCGCAGGCGCAGGTCGACTACATGCTGTCCAAGATCCCCAAGGCGCGGTTCGTCGCGGTCTCGGAACTGGCGGCGATGGTCGCCTGGCTGTCCTCCGACGAGTGCTCGTTTTCGACCGGCGCGGTGTTCGACATCTCCGGCGGCCGCGCGACGTATTAACCAGGGGCTGGCGCTGTTTAGCCGACGAGCCGCGCGAAGCGTACCGCCCGCATGCCCTTCTTCGCGCGGGCGTTGGGCATGACGAGGATGCAGTCGTCATGCGGCGTAACGATATCCGCATCGCCGTCCCGCGCGATGACCGTGCCGGCCCGGGGGAAATGCTCCAGGCCGTGAAACTCGTCGCGGAAGGCGAAGTCGTGGCTTTGCAGCTCCACGGCGCCGGTGATCCGCAGGGTGCGCTGCGGCACCGGCAGGCGATCGCTGACATGGCGGGCGAGGGTGGCCTGGTCGATGATGTCCAGCCCGCGCAGGAAGCGCAGGGCTGTATCCAGCGCGTTAACCGCCGTCTGCCGGGCCCAGTGCTGGCCGCATTCCACCAGCAGCCCGGTGCGGGGCGTCGCCGGGTCGGCGAAGGGACCGTAGTCGATCATCCGCTTGCGGCTGCGGCGCTTGCGGCCAAGGATGACATGCGCCGGGAAGCCGATGGCGCGGGCCAGCGCGGTTTCCTTCGGCTGGCCGGTGCAGAGCAGCAGCGCCGGGCAATTGGTGCCCAGCGAGTGGATGTCGAGCAGGTAATCGACCGTCTCCACCAGCGGGCGCAACTCCCGCGCCCGGCGCAGTTCCAGCGTATCGCCCGGCCCGTCCAGGATGTCGTCGGCCCAGACGCGGTTGATGTCCTGGTCGATGCGGCGATTGTCGCGCGGCCGGGCGGGGTCGAAGCGGCGATAGGCGGCGTGGTTGACGAAGGCCAGGGTCAGCTTCCCCCGGACGGGGCGGATATCGTGGCGGAACAGATGGTCCAGCGCGATGGCGCCGCAGATCTCGTTGCCATGGGTGACCGCGTTGATCATGGCGTGCGGGCCGGGGCGGTCGCTGTCAAAGGTTGTGACGTAGTCGATGCCGGTATTGCCCGCCCGGTAGGGGGCGATATCCGGCGCCGTCACCTCGATGGGGAAGTCGCGTTTTGCCAAGGAGTCAGACCATATGCGAATACATTGGTTTGCCCGGCCAGGGCATCTCCGCGCGCAGCACCGTGTTCGATTCCGACTCCGTTATAAAAAGGTAGCGGTTGCCGGGGCCGCCATAGGCGCAGTTGGTGGTCATGAGCCCTTCGCAGGAGCGCACCCGGTACAGGGGTTCGCCCAGCCGGCTGAACAGCCAGACCGAGCCCATGCCCGCATGGCAGACGGCAAGGTTGCCTTCGATATCCAGCGCCATGCCGTCCGGCCCGCCCAGCCCGCCGGACAGTTGCACGAAGACGCCGACCTTGAAGGTGCCGCCGCCATCCTTCGGCAGCGGCATGCGCCACACCGCGTTGGCCCGCGTGACCGCTATATAAAGCAGGCCCTCGTTCAGGTCGGGGACGAGGCCGTTGGGGCTGGGCACGGTGTCGATCATGCATTCCAGCCGCCCGTCCGTGTGGCGGCGGTAGACGCGGCCGGTCGGATCATGCAGCCCGGTCAGTCCCTGGTCGGTGAAGAACAGGGTCCCGTCGCTGGCGAAGACGAGGTCGTTACAGCCCTTGAAGCTCTCCATCCTGTGGCGCACGCAGACATCGCTGACCGCGCCGGTATCGGGATTGAGCTTCAGGATGCCGCGGCGGTAATCGGCGATATAGATCGTGCCGTCGGTGTGGATCTTCAGCCCGTTGGGTTCGCCGTCATATTCGGTGACCACTTCCCAGTCGCCGGTATTCGCGACCAGCCGCAGGATGCGGCCGAACGGGATATCGACCAGGTACAGGTTGCCGTCCAGGTCGAAGGAGGGCCCTTCGAGGAAGCCGTCCAGCTTTGCGCCGTTCAGGCTGGCATCGGCCCAGGCCGAACGTTCGTTCTTGCGCAGGTGGTCGGGCAGGCGGGCAAAGACCTCGGTCTGGATATCCTGCGGTGGCGGGTATAGGCTCATGACGGGGCTCCTGGTTCGCGACGGCGATGGCAACCCGTTCCGGACGGGTTCGCAACAGTATCGGCGTAAACCGGCGCTGTGCAAACCGGCGTTTCCATCCGGAAAAACGGGCGCCGCAGCGGCCCGTAGAAATTTTTTTTCAGGGGCTGACGGCGGCATTTTACCGCCGTGGCGGGCAGGACGCCGGGTGCCGGGTTTGCGCCGGACGGCCCGATGACGTGAGCCCGCAAGCCGGCGATCTTTTTTCATGAATTTCTAACCACGTAATGATTTGAAAAAAAAACGTAAAAAAATAATGGAATCAATTTTCGGAAAA
>JAQCHR010000269.1 GCA_027619655.1 Pseudomonadota bacterium | reverse complement strand
TGGCGCAACCGGGCGGGCTGCACTCAAAGAGGTCTATGCACTTTTTGAACGCGTTGCGTGGCTCGACCAACGGTGTAGACACCGGCGACACAAAACTCGTCTGGGAAAAAATTCAGCTCAAAGAAACATTGCATGTTGGATTTACAATCAAATCTACGACTGCCGAAATAACTTCCTCCATGGAAATCCTGTAAAGGACTCTGATCTAAAAACTCGGCGCTCGGGACGTTCACTCATAATGTTGGCCCCGCCACTCTATCGCCTCGGATTGACGTCTTTTCTTGACCTATCAATGAAAGGTGATCCCCCTCCAATGGATGATGCAGACGCATTCACGGAATTTCTAACTAGATCCATGAGGTTTGAGGAACCGCAAAGGGATGCCGAGAGAGCCATCCGAAAGGCATTGATCTCGGTTTGTGAGCAAGAGCGACAACGGCAAGAACACTTAGATCAAGCCCGTGCACGTTCGAGGCAGATTCGCACTGACCTAAACGCTTCAGGCATGTAGTGCATGCTAATCCCGTGGGACGAAAGGTGGGCCTTGATCAAAACGCTGTCTCAAGTGGGCGGTCAACCGTCCGTTCAGAGTCATAAGCGGTCGTTAGGAATCCGGAGGCCGTAGCGCTATCGCCACCCGGCACCCGCCCCAAAGCAATCCCTGAAGAATACCGTAATCTGCCTACGTTTCGCATCAAGCGGCTTGACTTCCGGGCGCAGGGAGGCAGGCTCAGGCGGTCACGGACCCACGCATACGAACCCGGATTTGGCCGGGTTGATGTCAGGAGGAAAGGATAGACCATGCTGACGCTGCTCTCCCCCGCCAAGAAACTGAACATGGACCCCGTCGAAACGGTTGTCCCGGTCACAAAGCCGCGCCTGCGCGAGGACACGCTGGAACTGGCGGGTGTCGCCAAGACGCAGAAACCGGCGGACCTGAAACGGCTGATGCATATCAGCGATAATCTTGCGGCCCGGAATTTCGAACGGTTTCAGGCCTTCAACCTCGACAACCGGAGCAACAGCGCCAAGCCGGCCGGGCTGGCCTTTGACGGCGACGTCTATTGGGGGCTGGAAGCGGAGAGCCTTTCCGGGGACACGCTTGCCTATGCGCAGGACCACCTGCGCATCCTCTCGGGCCTCTATGGCGTGCTGCGGCCGATGGATGCGATCCAGCCCTACCGGCTGGAAATGGGCACGAAGATGGCGAACCCGCGCGGCGAATCGCTCTACGACTTCTGGGGCTCGCGCATCGCGGAGCGGCTGAAGGCGGATCTGCGCGGCCACGACGACAAGACCGTCGTCAACCTGGCCTCGAACGAATATTTCAAATCGGTGGACACGAAGGCGCTGGGGCGGACGGTGATCGGCGCGCGGTTCCTGAACGTGAAGGACGGCGAATCCCGCTCTCTGATGTATTACGCCAAGCATGCGCGCGGGTCGATGGCGCGCTGGATCATGGAAAACCGCGTGGACCGGGCCGCGGGGCTGAAGGATTTCAACGCCGACGGCTACAGCCTCGACGCCAGCGCCTCAAGCGACAGCGAACTTGTCTTTTCCCGGCCGCAGCCGCCGTTGAAACAATAGGCGCGGCGGACGGCGCCATTAACCGGGCCAGAGCGCGGTTTGCGGGTGGAACTGCGACCAGGCAAACCAGAAGGCCTGGTGGCTTCCCAGGTCGGAACCGTCTGCATCGACCGCTTTTATTCCACCGGCATCGAGTTCCAGGCGAATATTTTCATAAACGATCTCATCGCCTTGCTTCAATGCCACAACGGCCTTGCTGCGCTGAAACGCCACCGGCCTGCCGGACGCCGTGATAACGCCAATGACGTCCTCATGGACCGGCAGACGGGGATCAACATCGCCGACCGGAAAGATCGGACCTTCGGCATCCCGGGTATTGCGAAAGTTGAAATCGCGACCCAGCGCCAGCGATTCGACCAGCACCGTTGTCTCCGGATGCGCCTTCTTCCACGTCCCCCAGTCGGTCGTGATGACGCTGGCCTGCTTCAGTTGCAGCTTCTTCGCCGCAAGAGGCCCGGTCACCGCCTTGCCCAGAAACGTATCGAACACCGAGAATGTATTGACGTCGTACATCACCTTGTTGGACCGGATCAGCAGTCCCGACGTGCGCAGGATCGGCCGCTCGATTCCCGCAGGCAATTGGTCGGTAAACCAGGCCTGGGCCGCGCCGCACAACGTGCAATACGGTATGCCAAGATGCCTTCCGCCCAATGTGTCGTTGACCATCTCGCGAACTTCCATGATGCGTCGCGGATAGGCCCGGTACGCACCGTTTATGCCGATGCCGAAAACGATATCCCCGTCCTTGAGCCACGTCGCTTCTTCCGCGCTGCTCACCCCGGGGTTGTCCGCGGCGGGAATGCAATTGCACACGTCGTCCGTCGTGTCGTACGGGCGGTCGTCGATCAGCACGCCACCCCATGAAACGAACCGCCAGTCGATATCGCCCGCAACAAAGAGCCTGTCCCATCCGGGCACAAGGCTCGTGAAAATGGCGCGCTTGACCCGCAGATAATCCGGGGGTGCGGGAATATCCCATGCGATGAGATGGTCGGTTACGACCCCCCAGTGTATTACGTCCTGCAGTTCCTTCCCCAGTAACCGGGAGGCCGCATCGGCAAGCGCCAGGCTCAGGTCGCGCCCCGTGATGAAGCGCATCAGATCGCTGATTATCCAGACGATCCGGGGATCTTTTGATTCGGAGATTGCCTGTAGAGCGACCGCCTGGTCCCGCCCCCAGGTCGATTGCGCCGTACTGTCGATAAAGGCCACCTGCACGGCGGACCGCAACGCCCCGGACAGCGGGCCTTCCGGTATAGCCGGCGGTTGGCCGAATTCCTTGATCACGTAGTCCGGCAGCGGAGCCGCTTCCTGCGCCCGCAGCGCATCGAAGCGGACCAGAGAAAGCGTTACCAGGGACGCAATCATGAGGAGGCGGGACTGAACGCTGATTGCGGATACCATCGCAGGGCCTTTCGCGTGCCTGTTTCATCTTGAGACGCACAAGCCGTCTGCCTACTCGGATGTGCCGTCCGCGGCGCCCGGTTCCGACAAGCCTGGTGTCGAACAGGAAACCGCGCGCATCACGATACGATATTTTTCGCCTTAACCTGCCGCGCCGCCAATCACGATTACATCATCATTCGGTGAACATTGGTCGTGGCGGTTCCCGATGACTCCGCCTTTTTCGATCGTGTCGCCGCCGAAGACGTTATCGTCGTCCGAATCGCATCTGTATCGGGCCGGTCCCCCGCTGATGGATGAACTGGTCGAAATATTCGTTGCCGGTGTCCTCGATTTCGCTCACCGGTCCGCACCAGATGACTTTGCCGTCATATATCATGGCGATGCGGTCTGCGATTTCCTTCGCCCCGTCCATATTGCTCGTCACCACGACGGTCGTCGCACCGATCTTTTCCGCATTGCGCCTGATCAGCTGGTTGACGCCATTCGTCATGATGGGGTCGAGCCCCGCCGTCGGTTCATCGAGCAGCAGGATTTCCGGATTGTCCGCAATGGCCCGCGCCAGCCCCACGCGCTTCTTCATGCCGCCCGACAATTCATCGGGGTAAAGGTCGGCGACATCCGCGCCCAGCCCGACATTGCCCAGCTTCTCGATCGCGATGCCGTGAATCTCCTGCCGGCTCAGATCGTGGACCTGGCTCAGGCGAAAGCAGATGTTCTCCCAGACCGGCATGCTGTCAAACAGCGCCGATTGCTGGAAGAGCATGCCGGTTTTCGCCATGATCGCGTCCCGTTCCCCGCGCGAAAACCCGACCGTGTCCTCCCCGTCAATCAGCAACCTGCCGCTATCGGGTCTTTCCAGGCCGATAATGCATTTGAGCAGGACGGTCTTGCCACACGCGGAAGGACCGATGAGCACCATGGTTTCACCAGGGTAGACCTCGAGGTCGATACCTTTCAGCACGTGTTTCTCGCCATAGCTTTTGGTGACGCCCGAGATCGTGATCTTGGGTTCTTTTCCGGTTCCACTGTTCATATGAACTTTACCGCCTCAACAGGTGCCAAAATATGGGGCTGCACCATCGCATTGCGGCGATGCGGCCGGGCATCAATTCACGGAAGCGCAAGAGCCTGTTATCAACTCTATCATCTTCCCGCCGCAGGATACCCGCACAACCGGACCTGATCCATTAATGACGATCAGGATATCCGCCAATGACGCCCCGCCCGACCCGACCGTGACGTTTATCTGGTCAATCCCGGCTAAAAAGGCCGATAACGGGCGCTCCTCTTTTTCACCTCAACCGGGCGCATCCCAACAGAGAGCAGTGGCAAAATTATGGATCCGATAACGCAGGGCGCGCTGGGCGCCGCATTGCCGCAGGCGACGGCGACCCCGCGCAAGGGGCCGGTCGCGCTGGCCGGGTTGTTCGGGGCACTGGCCGGGATGGCCGCGGACCTGGATGTCTTCATCCGCTCCGCCCAAGACCCGCTGCTGTTCCTCGAATACCATCGCCATTTTACCCATTCGCTGCTGTTCATTCCGCTGGGCGGGCTGGTTTGCGCCGCCGTGCTGCACCTCCTGCTGGGCCGCTGGCTGCGCCTCGGCTTCGCCCGGGCGCTGCTGTTCTGCACGCTGGGCTATGGCACCCACGCGCTGCTGGATTTCATGACGTCCTACGGCACCATGCTGTTCTGGCCGCTCAGCGACGCCCGCTACGCGGCGAGCATCATCTCCGTCATCGATCCGCTGATGACCTTGCCGGTCGTCCTGCTGGTGATCCTTGCCGCAATCCGGCGCTCGCCGCGCCCTGCCCGGCTGGCGCTGGTCTGGGCCGGCCTCTACCTGACCTTCGGCGCGGTGCAGCACGGCGCGGCGGCGCGGATGGCCGAAGACCTGGCCGCCGCGCGCGGCCATGCGGTCGAACGCCTGACGGTCAAGCCGAGCTTCGGCAATATCCTTGTCTGGCGGTCCGTCTATGAAGCGGGAGACCGGTTTTATGTGGACGGGCTGCGCGCCGGCATCGCACCCCGGTTTTTTCCCGGCACATCCATCGCCCGGCTGGACCCGGCCCGGGATTTTCCCTGGCTGGACCCGGCAAGCCGGCAGTTCCGGGACCTGGCGCGGTTCGACGCGTTCAGCCAGGGCTACCTCGCCCGCAGCCCGGACGCCCCCGACACGGTCATCGATATCCGATACGCCTTCCTGCCCGACAGCATCGGCGCGTTGTGGTCGATTGCGCTGACGCCCGGTGCCGGCCCCGAAAGCCATGTCCGCTACCAGACCAACCGGGGCGATGCCCGCGCCAACCTGGCCGCGCTGTGGCGGATGATAACGGCCGCGCGGGAAGAGTGAGCCGCGACGGCGCGCCGCCGCCATCACTTACTCGCGCAGCCGGCCGAGCAGCCAGGCCGGGATCATGGCCGCCAGGAAGAAGACCACGAGCAGCATGAAACCGTCCTGGAAGCCGAACGTGCTGGCCTGGGCCTGGATGACCTCACCCAGGTAATGCAGCGCGCCGGGCTCCCGCTGTTCGGCGGGCAGGCCCGCTTCCCCCAACAGGCGCTCGACCTTCTGCATCAGTTCGCGCGTCGTCGCATTGTCGGCGCTCTGGGTCACGGTCAACGCATCGCTGTGGAACTGCGTACGGGTCTGGACGAAGGCAACCCAGGCGGTCAGGCCCAGCGACCCG
>JAQCHR010000268.1 GCA_027619655.1 Pseudomonadota bacterium | reverse complement strand
CGGCGATACGCTGGGCGCGGCGCAGCAGGTGGCGGAAACCGCCGTGCTGATTGCCGCCGCCGCGCATTTTGCATAGCGGAGGAAATTCGAAGGTGAGCACCGTGACCCGCTGGTGGTGGATACGCCACGCGCCGGTTCCCGATGGGCGGAATATTGTCTACGGGCAAGGCGACCTCGATGCGGACTGTACCGACGCAGCGGGCTTCCAGGCGCTGGCGGAAACCCTGCCAGCCGGCGCCGTACTGGTCACCAGCGACCTGAAGCGTGCGATTCAGACCGCCGATGCCATCCGGGCCGCCGGGCTGTCCCTGCCGGCGCCAATCCTGGAGTCCGCCCTGCGCGAGCAGAGCTTCGGCGACTGGCAGGGGCTGACGCATGATGAATTTGCGGCCCTGCGCGACAGTTCTCCGCATCCGCACTGGCGGCAACCGGCGTTTGTCCGGGCACCGGGCGGCGAGAGCTTCGCCGATCTGGTCTCGCGCGTTGTCCCGGCGGTCATCCGCCTTTCGGAGGATCACGCCGGACGCGACATCATCGCCGTTGCGCATGGCGGCACGATCCGGGCGGCGCTGGCGCTGGCGCTGGGTCTCAACCCGGAGCGGGCGCTGGCCTTCAGCGCCGTTCATCTGGGCGTCACACAGCTCGATTACATTACCGGGCTGACCGAAGGCGAGGCGTGGCGGGTATCCGGCGTCAACAGGCCGGCGCGTTAACGGTCGCGAAAACAGAGTGCGGTATGGATTGAACCGGATAGGGTGACTTTCATTGCCGGTTTCGGGCCGGTACCGTTATAAAAGACCATCGGCACGCCAGTTTCACGGAGGAGACATAAAGGGTGACGGCAATCCAGTCCCGCCCAGCCATGCAGGTTCTGCGGCGCATGCTGCGGTATCGCCTCCTCGTGCCCCTGCTGCGTGCCAAGCATCCCCCGGAATATACCGCACGTGGCGTCTTCATCGGGCTGCTGGTCGCGATGACGCCGACCGTGGGCGTGCAGATGCCCATCTGCCTGGTCACCTGGCTCGTCCTGCGGATCGCCCGGCCGGGATGGGATTTCAGCGTCATCGTCGCCATGGCCTGGACCTGGATCACCAATATTTTCACACTGGGGCCGATCTATTACCTTTTCCTCGTGACCGGCCGGCTGATGCTGGGCGAATTTGGCGATTTTTCCGGCTATGCGGAATTCACCGCCATGCTGACAAAGATGCTGGCCGCCGATGCCGGGTTCTTCGAGTCGCTCTGGGCCTACACGGTCGCATTGTTCGAAACCTGGGGCCTGCCGATGTTCATCGGATCGATCCCCTGGGCGCTGCTCAGCGCTGCCATCGGCTATCGGTGGAGCCTGAAACTGCTGCAGGGCGTCCGGGCCCGACGCATGCGGAAACGCCGTGCCCGGAAGGGGCACCCCGGCGTCGGCGTCACCCTGTAACGCTTGCCCCCGGCGGCGCGGCGGAGTACCGTCGCGCCAGCGCGTCAGAACAGGGAAGTCCGGTGCGAACCCGGCGCTGCCCCCGCAACTGTGACAGGCGGATCCGGAACATTTTGCCACTGGCGGCCCTGCCGCCGGGAAGGCGTTCCGGAGAGACCCCGCCCCAGCCAGGAGACCTCTCCGGCGTGCAGATGAACTGGCCCCCTCGGGCGGAGGAAGATGCCATCGATACGAAGGAAGTATCCGCGTTGCGTCCGGTGACGCTTGTCCTCGGCGGCGCGGCGTCGGGCAAAAGCCGCCACGCTGAAACGCTGATCGAAACCGGATTCGGCACCGCCTGGACGGGCGCGACCTATATCGCCACCGCACATGCGGGCGATGCGGAAATGATCGACCGGATCAAACGGCATCAGCAGCGGCGCGGCGATCGCTGGCAGACGGTCGAGGAACCGATGGCGCTGGCCTACGCCATCGCCCGGCACGCGGCGCCGGACCGTCCGGTACTGGTCGACTGCCTGACCCTGTGGATCACCAATGTGATGCTGGCCGACCGTGACGCGGACAGGGAAACCCGGCATCTGGTCGACACGCTGGCCGGGTTGTCGGGCCCGGTCGTCTTCGTCGCCAACGAGGTCGGGCTTGGCATCGTGCCCATGAATCCCCTGGCCCGCGCCTTCCGCGATCTGGCGGGAAACCTGAACCAGGCAATCGCCGCCGCCGCCGACCGCGTCCAGTTCCTGGCCGCCGGACTGCCGCTCACGCTGAAGGACAATTAGAAAACCATGGCCGAAAAGATTCCAGCCACCGTCATCACCGGCTTTCTGGGCGCCGGCAAGACCAGCCTGATCCGCCATATGATCGAACAGAACAGGGGCAAGCGGCTGGCCTTCCTGATCAATGAATTCGGCGACCTGGGTATCGACCGCGACGTCCTTCTGGGCTGTGGGATCGAGGATTGCGGCGAAGACGATATTGTCGAACTGGCCAATGGCTGCATCTGCTGCACGGTTGCCGACGACTTCCTGCCCGCGATGGAAAAAATCCTGGGCCGCGAAACGCTGCCGGACCACATCATCATCGAAACCTCCGGGCTGGCGCTGCCGAAGCCGCTGGTCAAGGCGTTCAACTGGCCGGAGGTGCGCAGCCGCGTCACCGTGGACGGGGTGATCGCCGTGGTCGATTCCGCCGCCATGGCCGAGGGCGTCTTCACCGCCGACCCGGCGGCATTGCTGGCGGCGCGCATGGCCGACCCGGCGCTGGATCATGACGACCCGCTGGAGGAAGTCTTCCAGGACCAGCTCGCCTGTGCCGACATGGTGGTAATGAACAAGACCGACCTGGTCTCCAAAGCCGCCGCCACCGTGCTGCGCCACCAGATGGCGGCGCGCATCCGGCCCGGGGCGCAGGTGATCAGCGCCGCCAACGCCCGGGTCGATCCCGCGGTCCTGCTAGGGCTCGGCGCGGGGGCGGAGGACGACCTGGATACCCGGCACTCCCATCACGACGATGAATCCGACCACGACCATGACGATTTCGAGAGCTTCATCATCACGCCCGGCCCCATCGCGGATGCCGATGCGCTGGAGAAACGGCTGCGGCAGGCGGTGGCGCAGCACAATATCCTGCGGATGAAGGGCTTCCTTGACCGCCCCGGCATTGCCCGGCGCGAGGTAGTGCAGATGGTCGGCCCGCGGCTCGACCGGTATTTCGACCGCGAGTGGCGGCCGGATGAGGAACGCCGCAGCCATATCGTCGTCATCGGGTTCGCGGGGCTCGACAAGAAGGCGATCTGGGAGACGGTGCTGGGCTGACCCGCCATGCATCTGCTCGCCACCCAGCCCGGCACGATCGAAGACGGCAGCCCGGCCATCGACCTGGAACAGACGCCGGGTGACATCGTCATCCTGACCGCCGCCGACAGCGAAATTGCCGGCTTCGCCAGCGCGCACCGGAATGGCAACGGACAAGTGTCTCTCCGGCTCGCCAACCTGATGAAGCTCGGCCACAACATGTCGGTCGACCTGTATGTCGAAGCGGTCATCGAACAGGCGGCGCTCGTCATCGTCCGGCTGCTCGGGGGGCGCGGCTATTGGCCCTACGGTGTCGAGCAGATCGCCGATACCTGTCGGCGGAAGAACACCGCGCTGGCCTTCCTCCCCGGCGACGACCAGCCGGATGCGGAACTGGCATCGCTGTCCACCCTGCCCGGCGATGCATCGCATCGGCTGTGGCAGTATTGCGTGCAGGGCGGCCCGGCGAATTACCGCGAATGCCTCGCCTATGCCGCCAGCCTGTGCGGGCATGAAACAGAATGGCGCGAACCGGCCCCGCTGCTGCGCGCCGGGCTGTATGCCGCGAATGGCGCGCCCGAAACCATCGCCGGCCTGAACTGGCAGCCGAACCGCCCGGCGGCGGCCCTGGTGTTCTACCGCGCGCTGGTGCAGGCATCGAATACCGCCGCCATCGACGCCATGATCGCGGCGCTGAATGCGGCCGGGATGAACGTATTACCGGTCTACGCCACCAGCCTGAAGGACCCGGTCGCGGCGGAAACCATGCGCCGGCTTATCGCCGAAGCCGCTCCCGCAATCATCCTGAACGGCACCGGTTTCGCGCTGGGCAGCCCCGGCGCCGCCCGCAGCGAAACGCCCTTCGACGGCGCCGATTGCCCGATCCTGCAGGTCGTTTTTTCCGGCGGCACGGAAGAAGCCTGGCGCGCCGGCACACGCGGCCTCTCGGCGCGCGACATCGCGATGAATGTCGCCCTGCCGGAAGTGGACGGCCGCATCCTGACCCGCGCCATATCCTTCAAGGCGCCTGCGCAGCGCGACGAAGCGGTCGAAGCCGACATCGTGACCTATCGCCCCGTCGCGGACCGCTGCGCCTTCGTCGCTGCGCTTGCCGCCAACTGGGCCGCCCTGCGCAATACGGCACCAGGCGAACGGCGCATCGCGCTGATCCTCGCAAATTATCCGAACCGGGACGGTCGCATCGGCAATGGGGTCGGGCTCGACACGCCTGCCGGCACCCTTACCGTATTGCGGGCCATGGCCGCCGCTGGTTACCGGGTGACGGATATCCCCGCCGATGGCGACGCGCTGGTCGCCCGCCTGATAGCGGGGCCGACCAATGCAGGCTGGCGCGGCCGTGAAATCCGGGAAACCTTGTCGCTCGCCGATTACCACCTGTTCTTCGGCAGCCTGCCGGATTCGGTCCGCACGCAGGTCACCGAACGCTGGGGTCCGCCCGAATCCGATCCATTCTACCGCGAAGGCGCGCTGGACTGCGGCAGCTTCGCCATTCCCGCCTTCCGCTGCGGCGGCGTCACCATCGGGCTGCAGCCCGCGCGCGGCTACAACATCGACCCGGTCGCCAGCTATCACGACCCTGCGCTGGTCCCGCCGCATAACTATTTCGCCTTCTACGCCTGGCTGCGCGATTCGTTTCGCGCGCAGGCGCTGGTTCATATGGGCAAGCACGGCAATCTGGAATGGCTGCCGGGCAAGGCGCTGGCGCTGTCGGAAGACTGTTTTCCGGAAGCGGCCCTTGGCCCGCTGCCGAACCTGTACCCCTTCATCGTCAATGATCCCGGCGAGGGCACGCAGGCCAAGCGCCGTGCGCAGGCGGTCGTCATCGACCACATGACCCCGCCGCTGACCCGTGCCGAGAGCTATGGCCCGCTGAAGGATCTGGAGGCGCTGGTCGATGAATATTTCGAGGCCGCCGGGGTCGATCCGCGCCGGCTGAAGGTGCTGGGCGGGCAGATCCTGGAACTGACAAGGTCGCTGGGACTGGACAAGGATTGCGGCATCGCGCCGGACGCATCGGAAGAAGACGCGCTGGGCAGGCTCGACAATTTCCTGTGCGAGTTGAAGGAAATGCAGATTCGCGACGGGCTGCATGTCTTCGGCGAATCGCCGGACGGCGCGCGGCTGACCGACCTGCTGGTCGCGCTGGCCCGGGTCCCACGCGGAACGGGCGAAGGCGGCGACGCCTCGCTGATCCGCGCGCTGGCGAAGGATATGGGACTGGCGTTCGATCCGCTGGATTGCGTGCTGGGGGAGGCCTGGACGGAGGCGCGCCCGCAAGAATTGGCGGAACTCATCGTATCGCCCCCTCACCCCGACCCTCCCCCCACAGGGAGAGGGAGTGAAAGATCAGAAGCAGGATCACAAATTCCTTCCTCGCCCCCTTTGGGGGGAAAGGGCCGGGGTGAGGGGGGCGCGGACCAGCCAGCATGGCGAACCAATGGCGATACTGTCGA
>JAQCHR010000267.1 GCA_027619655.1 Pseudomonadota bacterium | reverse complement strand
TAGCGTTCCAGATCGACCAGCGCGCCGGCGCCCAGGTCGACCACGAAGGGCAGGCCATGGGCATGGGCCAGCGCCGCCAGGTCGGCTTCCGCTGGGGCGGTGGTGAAGCCCTGGATTTCGTAATTGCTGGCATGCACCTTCATGGCCAGCGCCGAATTCTCGTTGATGTTGGATTCAAAGTCGCGCAGATGGGTGCGGTTGGTGGTGCCCACCTCGCGCAGGGTGCAGCCGGCGCGGGCCATGATATCGGGAATCCGGAAGGCGCCGCCGATCTCGATCAGCTCGCCCCGCGACACCAGCACTTCGCCCCCCGCCGCCAGCGTGTTGAGGGTGATCAGCACCGCGGCGGCATTATTGTTCACGACCGTCGCGGCCTCCGCCCCGGTCAGCCGTTGCAGCCAGGGTTCCAGATGGGAATCGCGGTCGCCGCGCGACCCCTTGTCCAGATCGTATTCCAGGTTGCAGGCGCCCGCCGCCGCGATCATCGCGTCGATGGCGGCCTGCGGCATCGGCGCGCGGCCCAGATTTGTATGCAGCACCGTACCGGTCAGGTTGAAGACCCGTTTCAGCGACGGACGGTGGAGCGCGTCGAGCACCGCATCGACCCGGGCGGCGATAGCGGCAGGATCGGCCTCCGCGCGCACCGCCGCGGCGTCTTCCGCCATGCGGCGGCGCAGGGCGGCCAGCGCGGTGCGGATCGCATCCGTCACGGCGCTACGGCCATAGGCGGACAGCGCGGCTTCCATGCGCGGATGGTTCAGCATCCGGTCAACGGACGGGATGGCGGCGCGGGATGCGGTGGCGGTTTGCGGCATGGGGGCAGTTCTGGTTTTGCGGCGGAAACAGGCGATTGCGCCGGATGATACGGAGCCGCGGTTGCGGTTACAAGGCTATGGGTAACGCGCGGGGCCGTCGCCGGGATTAAGGTTACGGAAAAGGCAAAAAATTGAATAAAATCCGTTATTTATTTTAAACGATAGGTAATGCTTCAGTAACCATTTTGCGTTATGGATATCACCCATGATGATGCATTCGAATTCCCGCCACGGTTCCACACCGGCCCGCCGGCGACATTTCCTGGCCACGCTGGCGATTGCCGCGGCGCTGGCCGGCTGCGCGTCGAACCCACCGGAGAAGTTCGCGGACAGCGACGCGAAGACGGATGTTTCAGTTACGCTGTATGCTTCGGCGCAGGAAAGCCGCGCGCGCGGCGACCTGGCCGGGGCGGCGAGCCTGTATCGCCATGCGTATGGCGCCGACCCCCGGAAAACCGCGCCCCTGGTTGGATTGGGCCAGGTGCTGGCGGCGTCCGGTCAGCCAAAAGACGCCGCGGAAGCCTTCCGCAAGGCACTGGCGCTGGAGCCGCAGAATGCGGAGGCGCTGCGCGGGCTGGGCAATTCGATGGTCGCCATCAACCAGCCCGAACTGGCGATTGGCCATTACGAGCGCGCGCTGACCGTCACGCCGGCGGACCCGCATGTGTTCAACGGGCTTGGCGTCGCCAATGACCTGCTCGGCAAGCACAAGGACGCGCAGGATTTCTACCGGGCCGGGCTCGCGAGCGCGCCGGAGGACGTCAACCTGAAAACCAATCTCGGCCTGTCGCTGGCCTTCGCGGGCGAATACGACGCGGCAATCGAAGTGCTGCGCGAACTGGCCACCGCATCCCAGGCTACCGTATTGCAGCGGCAGAACCTGGCGCTGGGACTGGGCCTTGCCGGGCGCAGCCAGGACGCGGCGAAAATCGCCAGCGCCGACCTGGATGACCGTTCGGTACGCTCCAACATCGTCTTCTATGAAACACTGCGCGCGATGAAGGATTCGGTCCAGCGCGTCCGGGCGGTGCACGCCCGCTACGCCAGCCGTTAACAGGTACTTCTTTTCCGATCAGCGCGCGTAATTTTCGCCGTCGAGCATCTGCAGCACGGCTTTCCATTCGCGTTCGCCGTGGCCGGTTTTCTGTTTGTAGCGTTCCATCATGCCGTCGGCGATGTCCATCGGCAGTTTGATGAGTTCCGATCCGCCGGCCATCGCGTCGATCTGGATCTGGCAGGCGCAATCAAGCCAGTACAGCAACTGCCACGCCGCCGGGATGGTTTCGGCGGCGGTCAGCAGCCCGTGATTGCGCAGGATCATCGCGCGCTTGTCGCCCAGGTCCGCGCCCAGCCGTTCGCGTTCGTCGAGGTCCAGCGCCACCCCTTCATAGTCGTGATACGACACATGCCCCAGCACGATCATCGCCTGCTGGCTGATCGGCAGTAGCCCGCGCTTCTGCGCCGAGACGGCGACGCTGGCGCGGGTATGCACATGGGTGACCGCGTTCACGTCCGGTCGCGCCATCAGTACGGCGCTGTGGATCGTGAAGCCGGCCTGGTTGAATTCCCCGTCGCCGATGACATTGCCGTCGAAATCCAGCTTGACCAGCGATGAGGCCGTGACCTTGTCGAAAGGCTCGCCGTATTCGTTGAGCAGGAAGGTGCCCTCTTCGCCGGGAACCCGGGCCGAAAGATGCGTATAGATGAAGTCGGTCATGCGGAACCGGGCGAGGATCCGGTACAGCGCTGCCAGGTCGCAACGGGTCTGCCATTCGGCTTCGCTCATATTGCCTTTCGGCTTCAACTGGGTAACGGCCATGGCGGGGCTCCTTCTTCTTATTGAAACAGAATACTGTCAGACCGCGAATTCGACGCCTTCGCGCGCGAATTTGCGCTGGAAGGCGTTCCATTCCAGCATGCCCATGTCGCCCGAGGCGAGCCATTCCGCATAAATCTCGTGGCTTTTGGCGACGATGTCGTCCGGAATTTCCCGGACCGGGACGCTGGCGGCCATCGTATCGACCTGAATCTGGCAGGAGGTTTCGTAGTAATAGGTGAAATGCAGCGCTTCGGGGATCGTCCGGCCGAGGCAGAGCGAGCCGTGGTTGTGCATGTTCAGCACATACTTGTCGCCGATGTTCTTCTTCAGCGACTCCCGCTCCGACAGGTCCAGCGCCGGACCCTCATATTCGTGTTCCGCCATGGAGAGCAGCGGCCAGAGCGAATGCTGCGAGATCGGCCGCAACCCGCCCTCCATCGCGGAGACGGCGATATTCGCCCTGGTGTGCAGATGGGTAACGCACATCGCATCCGGCCGCGCCAGATAGATGCTGCTGTGGATGCAGTAGCCGGCGAAATTATACCCGTCGCCGCTCAGCACATTGCCGTCCATATCCATCTTCACCAGGCTGGAGGCGGTGATTTCGTCGAACATTTCGCCATAATTGTTGATCAGGAAAGTGTCGTCCTCGCCGGGGATGCGCGCCGACAGATGCGTCGCCACCAGGTCGGTGAAGCCGAGGCGGTGGACGATCCGGTAGAGCATCGCGAGGTCGACCCGCGTCTGCCATTCCGCCGCGCTCATCTCGGACTGCCGCGCCCTCGGCGCGCCGGCTTTGCTCACTAACGGGGTAACCGCCATGATAATCTCTCCTGTGGCATGGGGCCTTTCGCGACAGGCGCGAACCTTTTAAATGCTACACCTCCGTCTGGCGAACACACAAGGGGGACGCGATGGCGTTCGAAACAACCCAACTCTATGAAAATATAGATGTTATCGCGCCGGACGGGTCGGAAATCCGGCTTCTGGCGCAGCGTGACGGCGGCAGTTTCGTGCATTGCACCCTGCCGCCCAGCGGCGTTTCGCTAGCGGTGCGCCACCGGCGGGTTGAGGAGATCTGGTATTTCCTGTCGGGGAGGGGTGAGGTCTGGCGGGCGCAGGATGGCGCGGAAGAAGTGGTCACCGTCGGGCCGGGCACGGCGCTGACGATACCCGCCGGCGCGCATTTCCAGTTCCGTAATACCGGGTAAGCGCCGCTTCAATTCGTCCTCGTCACCATGCCGCCCTGGCCCGGCGCGGACGAAGCGGTGCGCGTGGCCGGTCACTGGCCCGTGTCGGTCTAGGTTATTCAGACAACGCCGCCAGCCACGCCGTGACGCGTTCCCGATTCACGCCGAAATCGTCGCGGCCGTAATGCGACCGGCTGTAGATCGCGAGGGTCGACCTTTCGCCCGGCAGCGGGATGAACCGCACCGTGATCGAATCCGGGAAGCGGAAGAAACGGGACCGCTGGACGATGTCATGCTGCAGGTCCGTTTCGTCGGCGCGTGCCTGCGTGATCCGCGGCTGATTCTGCAGCATCTTCTTCCAGCGCCCGCGCAGCGCCGCGACCGGCATGTCGAACACCGGGCTGATCCGGTCCGGCGGCGCGGCGCAGTAGTGCTCGGGGCAGGCCAGATAGCGGTTCGGCGCATCCGGCAGGCGCAACGTAGCAAAATCGATATCCTCCGGCACGGGCGGTGGCATGATCATGCCCATGCTCCGTTCCCAGCCGATCAGGAAGGTGCCGATGATAGCCGCCACGATAATCCCCAGAAGATAGCCTGCCAGAACCCTGCGATGGCGGATCATGCCGAACGCCCGGCAGAGGCCATCGCGGCGCAGGCCGGTGGCCGCCGGCATACGAAGCCTGGAACGCCCTGGAACCGGTGAACTGAAACGGTCACGTCGACCCTCCCCCGGGCGCGATGGCGCCGGCAACACGCAGGTCAAGTCTGTGGTCCCGCGACACGCAAGTCAACGCAATGCGGCGCAAACCTGTTAACCGTTTAAAGTAAGGATTCTTTATGAAAACCCGGCGTCTTATGCCGAATTGGACGAAGGCCATGCCATTTCTGCCGGATGCGGTTATCGCTTGGTCGGAGGCAAGGGACAATCGGTCCGCGGGAAAGGGATTGCTGCTGTGACGGTTCTTTCGGACAGGTCAACGGAACCGGATGATTTTCCAAGACCGCGGCTGAGGCGCTGGCAAAGGGACGCGCTGCTGGCGCTGTTCGTGACAGCGGCCTTTTTTCTGATCCTTATCAAGTACGATTCATTCGATCAAATCGTCTTGTTCCTGGAAACCCATGAAAGTTGGGACCTTGATGAAATACTGCTGGCCGTTCTGCTGTCGCCTGTCGCGCTGGCATGGTTCGCCTGGCGGCGGCTGGTCGAGTCCCGCAATGCGGTTGCCGGTCTGACGGCGCTTCGAAATTCTCTGAACGACCGTATCGCGGAACGCACGGCGGCGCTGGAGCGGACCAGCGCGGCCAAGTCGGATTTCCTCGCAACGATGAGCCATGAAATCCGAACTCCGATGAATGGCGTTCTGGGCTTGACAAACGTGCTGCTGGATGGCGAACTGACGCCGGAGCAGCGCATGCAGGCGGCGGAAATCAAGCGCTCCGGCGAAGTCCTGCTGACCCTGCTCAACGATATCCTGGACCTGTCGAAAATCGAGGCCGGCCAGGTGGATCTGGAGGTCATCGAATTCGATCTGCCGGAGCTGCTCGATTCCGTCGGCGGATTGTGGCGGGCGCAACTGCTGATGCGGGACCTGAATTTCACCATCGACATTCCACCCGGTATGCCAGCGCTGTTTAAAGGCGATCCGACGCGAATCCGACAGGTGCTGTCCAACCTGATCGGCAATGCGGCCAAGTTTACCGAAACGGGCGGCGTCTCGGTTGCCGTTTCGCACCGGTTGCTGGACGGCGACGCAGTCGAACTGCGCATTACCGTTTCCGACACGGGCATCGGGATCGACGACGCGGCAGGATTGCGCCTGTTTACCCGGTTCAGCCAGGCCGACAGTTCGACGACGCGGAAATTCGGCGGCACCGGCCTCGGTCTT
>JAQCHR010000266.1 GCA_027619655.1 Pseudomonadota bacterium | reverse complement strand
CCTTCGTTCGCGTCGGAAAGGGCGGGGCCCACTTCTTCTGGTTGATACCGGATATATCCGCCGCCAGGTGCCGATTCGAGGATCCCGTTGCGCAGGAAAATGCGCCCGTCCTCGAATACCACCGGTATCTGGCCGTTCAGCGTCCCCGTCGCTTCCAGGTCGCCGACCTTCGTCGCCGCCAGTAATGAATCCAGCCTTACGCCGTTGACCTCCAGGGGGATGGTAAACCCGTCGAGTTTCGCCGGAATGGTGAAGACCTTCGTTTCGATCCGGCCGCCGAACATATCCAGTTCGCGCAGGGCGGCCGTGATATGCCCGGCGCGGTTCGCCTGGAACTCGATGCGGCCCGCCGTAAGCGGGATTCCGATATCGAGCTTGCCGACATAGATTTCCTGACCCGGCGGAGTGGAAAGGGGAAACAGGCTGTCGAAGGTGATAACTGTCGTGGCCTTTTCCAGTTGCACGTCTTCCGTTTTCATCGCCGTGATATCCGCGAGGATTTCGGCGCCGGATTCGATGGCGCCATCCTGCCACTGCAGGGACGCCCTGGCTTCGAGATACCCGTCGGTGTCCTGAAGCTGCTTGCCGATGACGGGGAACAAGTTGGCCGGTTGCAGGACCGTCGGCAGAAAGGTAATCCGGCTGCTTTTCACATCCGCAAAGCCTCTGGCCTGCGCCAGGTCATGTTCGCCCGTTGCGCGAATGGAAATCGTTTCCGACCTGTCATGCAGATGCGCCGAAAACTGCGCCAGGCTGTTTTCCAGTACGGCCGAAGCCTGCATCTGCATCGGAATGACGACGGGGGCCGGGGTTTTTTGCCGGATCTCGCCAATGTCGATATTGACCGTGGTGACATCCGACACCGCCAGTTTGACGGCAATCCCGCTGGCCTGAAGCGCGTGACCGGGAAGTTCGGCCTGCCACGGACCAATAGATACTGAAAAGCCGCTTTCCCTGCCTTCAATCCGGGCGGGGATATCGGAAAGGAGCAACTCCGTCGGTTCCTGCCCTGCGGTGATTGTAAAGCGGTTGTGCCGAAGGGTGACGCTACCGTCATAGGACAGTTGGACAGGCTGCCGGCCCAGATCGGCGCGGAGGTTGAAGGGCTGTGCGATTGTCATCTGCAGCGGCGCGGTCGTGTGGAACTGCCCCGGCATAACCACGCTATCGACGGTTATATGGCTCGCAGCGCCCGTCCGGGCGGTCAGGACGCTGTCCTTCAGGGTGAAGCTGCCGTTCAGGACCGGGCGGATGGTGACGGGGGCGATGTCATCACCGGCGGATTGTTTGTGGGTGCCTGTCAGGTGAAATTCCCCGCTTCCCCCGGCGACGGCTATGGGGAGCGTGGACTCGCCCTGCCCGGTGACCGTCAGCACTACGCTGCCGGATGTGGCGCGTGCCGTGCCGGAAAACGTGGCGGCATAGCCGCCCTCGCGGGGTGTGATGCGCAATTCGGCTTGCGGCTTGTCGGATGCGCGCAGTTCAATGGTGACCGGGTTTGCCGCGTGCTGGCGCAAAGCGGCGGGCAGCGTTTGCAGGAGTTCCGGGGCGATGCGGGCGTTGGACACCTTGATCGACGGGCTGGAAAATTCCCAATCGCCCGGCTTGGCGATAATCCGGACGGCCCCTTTCAGCGACCCGTCGCGCAGCAGGCCGGGGACAAGCAGGTTTGTCAGGTCGGGTGTCACGGACCCATCGACCGTCAGCCGGTCCGGGATCGTTTCCGGGACGGCCCAGGGGTAAGCAAGCGTTCCCGACAGGTCGAAACGGATTCTGCCGGCGGTTCGCACGCCAACCGCCAAGGCATCCAGAACAGGGCCGGGCGCGACATAGCCAATGGCGTCAAAGGACAGAATCTGGTCTGGCGCCAGACTCGCATTGACCGAGACGGTGTCGCCATTGGTGGAGGAAAACCCTGTCAGCACCGTGGTCGTTCCGGCACTGCGTTCAAACGTCAGCGTGGCCTTTTCGGTTACAAGCCCGGCATACTTGATCCGCTCGAAATTGACGACACCTGCGCCATCCGGCAGGCCCGCACCGGATTGCGCGAATGTCGCCTCCCCGGAAACACCGGCGGCTTCGAAGCCGATATCGTCCAATGCCAGGATGGCATCCACGATGTCCATCCGTCCCTCGATTTTACCGTCCGCCAGGGCGGCAGCGCGCAATGTCCCGTCCAGGCGGGCGGTGATATTCGGCAGGTCCAGCCCGGCGGCAAGGCTGCCGTCATAGGCATAGCCGCCCTCGGGCGTGGGCAGGACCGTGCCGGCCAGCGCCGCGTGGCCTTCCGCGGCGTCAATCTTTGTATCGATCCGGATGCCGGAGTCGCCGAAGGTCAGCCCCGCCGTCAGCGTGGCGGGCTCGATTATGTTGCCGCGCAGGCGAATGCGCTCGCCGATGATGGTGGCATCGACGCTGAATTCGTTGCCATGCCCCAGAATCTGCGCCTCGCCATGAATGCCTTCGACGCCGTCTTCGGCCGCTTGGATTTCGCCGTCAACCAGCGTGACCCTGCCGATCACTTCGCCCGACGGCAGCAGCGTCGCGGCGGCACTGCCTCTCAGTCTGACTTTGTTCGGGTTTTCGGTGGCATCGACTGCATACGTGGCGGCAATTTCGAGCAACCCCTCTATCGACGTCGTGGCGATTGCCCTGCCGGTCACGGCGACGTCGCCAAGGGGCGTTGCGAGCGATAGATTAAAATCGTCGGCAGTGAGGCTGGCGATGCGCAGCGGCGTCGCGTCGCCGGCGGAGTCCCGGTCCATCATCGCGCCAAGGCCCGGCAGTTCGAACCGCCCATCGACGAGGCGCGCCTGAAGCCGGGGTGCCTTGATGCGGATGGCGGTTACTGCTCCCTGGCGCAGGCCAGCGACTGAATACGAGACATCGACTCGTTCAATGCGTTGCGCCTGATCGGGGCCTAGGGCGATCGCCGAGACGGTCGCCTCGTTCAGGGTCAGCCTGTCGACGCGCAGACGGGCGGGCGAAATGCCCTTTGTCGCCAGCGTCGCCAGGATGACCCGCTCCGCCAGCGCAAGGCGATAATACCAGCCCGCCGATCCGGCCAGCACCAGCCCGGCGAGCAGACAGGCCGCCGTGATCAGGGCACGGCGCCGGAAACGGCTTCGGGGGGGCGGTGCGGAATCGTTATCCATTCCGGGGAGGATAGGGCGTCTGTATCAAGGCGGCGAATCTGTTCTAATGCCGTGGTAACCTTTGACAGGTGAAGGCATGGCGGTCGCGGATGCGGATGCGCGGTTTCAGCAGGCGGTGGCGCTGGTCGATGCCGGCCGGCTGACCGACGCCGACGCGATCTGCCGAGAGCTGTTGGGCGCTTTGCCGGATGCGCCGCCCGTGTTGTTCCTGCGGGGCCTGATCGCGGCGCGGCAGGGTGAGTCGCCCCGCGCGCTGGCCCTGATCGCGCAGGCGGCGACACTGGCGCCGGACAACGCTTCCTTCCAGGCGACGCTCGGCGCGTTCCTGGCCGATTCCGGCGATACGGCGAAGGCGATGGCGGCGCTGGAGCGGGCGATTGCCCTGAACCCGGCGGACCACGCCTCGCGGCGGCAACTGGCGCAGCAATACGCGGCTGCCGGCCGGATGTCGGACGCCGCATCCCTGTTCTGGCAAATCCTCAGGGACGATGCCTCGCGTGCCGGGGACTGGCTCAAGCTGGGGCAGGCGTTGGAAGCATTGCTCGATATGCCGGGCGCGCTGGACGCCTATGGACAGGCGGTGGCGCGCGGTCCGGAAGACATCGGCGCCCGCAACCGGCTGGGCGCCTGCCAGCTGAAACAGGGGCTGCTGGGCGATTGCATCGCCTCCTTCGAGGCGTCGCTGGCATTGCAGCCAGGCGACAATCCGGCATCGGTCGGGCTGTTTGCGGCAAAACAGATGACCTGTGACTGGGACGGCTTCGATTCCCTGGAAAAGTAGGTCGATGCTTTGACCGGGGCGGCAATTGCCGCGGGGCGGTCCAGCGTCGAGGATCCGTTCACGCATGTGACCCGCTGCGCCGATCCCGCTCGGAACCTCGCCGTCGCCAGGGCATGGAGCGCCGGTATCGAAACCGCCGCCGCCAGGATGGGGATCACCTTCGAGCACACGCCACATGCCCGTTCGCCACTGCGGATCGGCTACCTGTCCAGCGATTTCCACGACCACGCGACCGCGCATCTGATGCTCGGCCTGTTCGCCGCGCATAACCGCAGCCGGTTCTCGATCCATGCCTATTCCTGCGGCGCGGGCGAGGGCGGGGCCTATCGCCGGCGCATCGCGGATGACTGCGATTCCCTGACCGACCTGGCCGGGGTCGATGCCGGCGCGGCGGCGCGGCGGATCCATGGGGACGGCATCGATATCCTGGTCGATCTGAAGGGCTATACGCGCCACAACCGGCTGGATATCGCGGCGCTGCGCCCGGCGCCGGTGCAGGCAACGTGGCTGGGCTTTCCCGGCACCAGCGGCGCCAGGTTCTTCGACTATATCGTGACGGACGATATCGTCACGCCGCCAGGTGATGCCGGGTATTACAGCGAGGCTTTTGCGGTGATGCCGCATTGCTACCAGGTCAACAATGACCAGCAGGAAATCGCCGCAGACCCGGTCTCGCGCGCCGACGCCAGGCTGCCGGAAAAGGCCATCGTGCTGGCATCGTTCAACAATACCTACAAGCTGGAACCGGTGATGTTCGCGGCCTGGATGGACATCATGCGGGCGGCGCCGGACGCGGTGCTGTGGCTGCTGGTCAACAACCCGCGCGCGGCGAAAAACCTGCGCCGCGCGGCCTCGGCGGCGGGGATCGACGCGGCCCGGCTGGTCTTCGCCGACATGATGGCGAAGCCGAGGCACCTGCAACGCATGGGGCTGGCCGACCTGGTGCTGGATACGCGGATCTATAATGGCCACACGACGACCAGCGACGCGCTCTGGGCCGGGGTGCCGGTGCTGACCCTGAAGGGAACGCATTTCGCCTCGCGGGTTTCCGCCAGCATCCTGTCCGCATTCGATATGCCGGCGCTGATCGTCGAATCGCTGGCGGATTACCGGGCGCAGGCGATTGCACTGGCGGGCGATCCGGCGCGGCTGGCGGCGCTGAAGCGTGATGTTGTCGCGCGGAAAACCAATGCGCCGCTGTTCGATACGGGCCGCTTCGCCCGCGACCTGGAACGCGGCTACGCGGAAATGTGGCGACGCTACAAGGCCGGGGAAACGCCCGGCCGGATCGACATCGCGTCCCTGCAGGATCGTTGAAACCCCCGCAGGCCGCGCCGGATTATCCGCAGGCGGCGACCGCCCGTCCGGCCATGACGCCGATCAGATGGGCGCGGTATTCGGCGCTGGCATGGATGTCCGAGTTCAGGTCGGCGTCGGAGACCGTGATCCCCTTGATCGCGTCCGGCGTGAAATTGCTGCCCAGCGCCGATTCCATTTCCGGCACCCGGAACACGCCGTTCTGGCCCGCGCCGGTGATCGCGACCCGCACGCCGCTCGATGTTTTGGCGACGAAGGCGCCGACCAGCGAAAAGCGGCTCGCGGGCTGGGGAAACTTCTGGTAGTTGGCCTTTTCCGGCACCGGGAATTTCACCGCCGTGATGATCTCGGTTTCTTCCAGCGCCGTTTCGAACAGGCCGAGGAAGAAGTCGTCGGCCGTGATCTCGCGCGAATCGGTCACGATGGTTGCGCCCAGCGCCAGCAGCGCGCCGGGATAG
>JAQCHR010000265.1 GCA_027619655.1 Pseudomonadota bacterium | reverse complement strand
CGCGCCGATGGCAGGGAGTAGCACCGAGAAAAGAACCGCGATCGCGATCCACAGGCGTTTCCGGCTGATGACGATATTCGGCATGGTCGCCGGCCCGCGTTATTTGGGGCAACAGTACTTGCCGCATTTCACGTAATCTTTGGGGCAGCTTTCCGCATTCGCGCAACCGGCGAGCAAGGTAACGCAGAATATGAATACGGGGAGCATCACTTTACCTGTCATGGTCATAACTCCTATCCGGGAGGCATGCGGTCCGGTAATCAATTGATGATGCGTAATTCTCGCCCTGCGGGAAATTTTGTCAAGTTGCCGCCCTGGATCTTCCGCGATGCCGGGTTGGGGGTCACGCGGTCAGCATCAGGTATAATCCTGTACCCGTCATCAGCACGCCGCCGATGCGGGCGATCCATTCGCCCGCGGGAAACAGTTTTTCCGCCAGTACCCAACCGGCGATGATGGCAACCCAGAGCAGGTTCATCACCCCGCCGACGAACAGCAGCGCCATCAGGAACCAGCAGCAGCCGAGGCAATAGGCGCCATGGCCCGCGCCCATGCGCAGTGCGCCGCCGGAGCCGTCGCGCCAGTGGTTCATGACGAAGGCGAAGGGCGAGCGGCAGTGCTTCAGGCAGGCATGTTTCAGCGGGGTGAACTGGTACAGGCCCGCCACGACCAGCACCGCGCCCCCGATCGCCGGGCTGGTGAGATGCATCATCGGCAGCATCAGGGCCGTACTCTCCAGGCCCCATTGCGCCAGTGTCGCGAGCAGGCTGAACAGCCCCCAGGCGGCGAGGTAACCGGCGACGAAAACCGCCGTCGATACGAAGGGCTGGCCACGGCCCCGCCGGCCGGTGCTGATCCGGTCGAAGATCAGGATCAGCGGGGCGGCGCCGGGCGTCATCATGCCGATCATCATGATCCACCACATGGCGAACATCAGGGCGAAATCGATTGGCGACCAGGGTGTGAATTGCATGCCCATGGCGGACATCGTCATTGCCATGTGCCCGGCCAGAACGAACAGATAGGCCCAGGAAACCAGGGTTATACCCGCCAAAGCGGCGGCTACCGGCATGCGGCCCGCCAGCAGTCGTCGCAACGGGCCCTCGGGATGCGGGGCGTCGCTCATGCCCGGCGTCAGCCAGCCCAGGCGAAGGGCGCGAAATGTCCGTTGTTACCCTCATCCGCCATGTCGAGGGACAGGCCGAACCCTTCGACATGCAGTGACTTCGCCCGCGCCAGCGCGAGGCGCGTATTGGCCGGGTGCGAGGTATTGTCGAGATAATACGGATCGCCCGATTAGTTGCGCGAGGGCACGCCGTCGATATGGAAATCGAAGATGCCGGGAATATTCGCGATCCGCGTCAGCCCGTCGATGGAAAAGCTGATGGGCCGGTATTCGATGCCGCGGAAATCGCCAACCAGATTGTCCCGGATCATGCCGGGCACGCCGCCGGCTTCGCCGCTGACGATTGGCGACAGGGCCTTGCGCTGGGCCGGGCTGGCCTCCGCGTCGATGACGCCGGCGAAGATCCAGTTGCCGTCCGCCATGACCTTGCCGGAGCGGATGACAAAGGCGAAGGTCCGGCCGCTGAGGTCCGTGTCGCCATGCCGGCCCTGCTCGATGTGGTAGACCATCATCGCGTAGCAATGGTCATGCGTGACCGCGCCCTGCGGGTTCGTGTAGATGCAGGGACACAGATAGTCGCAATTGCAGCTTTCCATGTATTCGCCGCTGATGTTCCAGGCGGTCATTGATTCTTCCTCCATCCCGAGTGGCTGCCGGGCAAGCCTATTCCCTTCCCGGCCGGACCGGAAGCCCGGGGCGTGTCCTTCCTTACCGGCCCTTGAAGTCGGCGTCGCGTTTTTCCAGGAAGGCGGACATGCCTTCGGTGCGATCTTCGGTGGTGAACAGGCCGGCGGTCAGGTGCCGTTCGAATTCCAGCGCCGGCTCCAGGTCCATCTGCATGCCCTTGTTCACCGCGACCTTCGCGTACCATACGCTCAGCGGCGCGCGCGCTGCATAGGCGTCGATCCGGGCGAGGGCGGTATCCATCACCGCTTCGGGGGCGACCACGCGGCTGACCAGCCCGATGCGCATGGCGGTGTCGGCATCGATGAAATCGCCACTGAACAGCATGTCCTTGGCCCATTCCGACCCTACGATGCGGGGCAGGCGTTGCGTCCCGCCGCCGCCGGCGACGGAGCCGATTTTCGAACTGGTGATGCCGAATTTCGCCCCGGTGCCCGCGACGCGGATATCGCAGGCCAGGGCCACTTCCAGCCCGCCGGTCAGGCAGTAGCCGTTGATCGCCGCGACCACCGGCTTGCGGGCGCGTTCGATGGCCCGGTTGCAATAGTCGAAACCGTCCAGCATCGAGTGGGTCGCGGGCAGGTCCCGCGCCGCCAGCGCGTCGTCCAGGTCCGCGCCGGCGGAAAAATACGCCGCCGCGCCGGCCAGCACGATGCCGCGCACGTTCCAGTCCCCGTCCAGTTCGCGCACCCTGTCGCCGATGGCGCGCAGCAGTTCGCCGTTCAGCGCGTTGTATTTTTCCGGCCGGTTCATGGTCAGAATCGCAGCCGGGCCGCGGATCTCGGTCAAAAGCACATCACTCATCGCACTGTCTCCTCCCGCGGCCGGTCGCGCCCGCTTTTTCGGTCCGTGTCGTAATCAGGGTTGAACCGTGAACCGCTTGCCGCAATATAGGGTCGGGGCCGTTTGGAAGCGATCGTAAGTGTATATGATGAATTGTAAAATCGGAATGATGGTATTTGGCCTTACGGCTCTTCAGGCCGGGGCAGCGCCGGCGGCGGAAGACGGCGACTGGCGCCAGGGCCGTGCGGTCTTCGCCCGGTGCGCTTCGTGCCACAGTTTTACCGAAGGCCAGCACCGGTTCGGCCCGTCCCTGCATGGCGTATTCGACCGCAAGGCCGGGACGATTCCCGGTTATCCCTATTCAGAGGGCATGCAGGCAAAGGGCGCCGCAGGTCTGGTCTGGACCGCGGAAACAATGAACTTGTTCCTGACGAAGCCGGGCGAGTTTATCCCCAAGACGAAGATGAACTACCCCGGCCTGCCGGATGCGCAGGACCGCGCCAATGTCATCGCCTATGTCAAACGCCGCGCGGCGAAGTAGCGGTCAGGCGGACGCCATCAGTTCGGCGACCGTATCCATCGACTCGCCGTCGCCGAAATTGCGCAGCAGGTCGTAGAGTTCGCCCGCGCGATCGCCCAGCACCGGCTCGACCAGCGGCATGAATTTCGCCCGCATGTCGTCCCAGCTCATCGGGTTGTCCGGATTGCCGCGCGCCAGCGCCGTTTCCGTATCCAGCACCTCGCCATCGGCGAAGGTCATCCGCATCCGGGCGGATGTCATGACCCGGCCCGGGGCGGGGGAGAGCGTCACCAGCCGCAGGGTTTCGCGCAGGGTTGCGTCCGATACGCGGGTGGCGGTGAAATCCGCCGCCGAAACCGGATAGCCGTGCAGGCCGAGCGCCGTGCAATAGGCGGTGCTGAACTTGCCTTCCAGCCCGGTCTGCGGGTCCGGCTTGCCCGCAAGCTGGATGCAGGCGGGGTGCACCTCGACCTCGATCCCCGCGATGGCGCGGCCCTTCGCGGCGTCCGACAGGCTGCGCGCCGCATCGATCACCGGATGGGTCAGCAGGCAGGAGGCATAGGGCTTAAGCGTGTTGCGGGTGATTTCCAGCGGTCCGTCGAAGTCGATCATTTTGATCTTCGCCGATCCGTCCTGGACCGCCGCGGCGCCGATGCCGCCCTCGGACTCCAGCAGCGACTGTTTGGCGACGAATCCCTGCGCCGCCAGTTCCGCCGACAGCACGCCGTTCATCGCCGCCTTGCCGGCATGGAAGGGCTTGGACATGGTGCCGAAGCTTTCCGCCAGTCCGGCCGCCTGCGTCGCCGCCGCGCCCAGCGCGTTGCGGATGCCGTCCTCGTCCAGCCCCATCAGCACGGCGGCGGCCGCCGTTGCGGCGAGGCAGCCGAAGATGCCGGTGGAATGGAAGCCATGCTCATTGGCGATGCCGCCGAAATCGTAGCCCAGCTTCGCGCCGACCTCGAACCCGGTGATGAAGGCGTTCAGCACGTCCCGGTCGCTGGCGCCCAGATGCTGGCCGACCGCGAGCGCCGCCGCCCAGGTCGGGTTGCCCAGATGGGCGACCGCGCCGACATGGGTGTCGTCGTAGTCGAGGCAATGGCCATAGGTGGCGTTGACCATCGCGGCAATAGCGGGGGCGGCCGTCGCGCCGCCCAGAACCTGCGCCTTGCCAGCCGACTGCCAGGCGGCGGCGGTGCGGCGCACGGTTTCGCCCGCGTCCTCTTGCAATCCGCAAGCGCCGATGGCGACGCCGATCGTGTCGACCAGCGCCATGCGCGCCGCCTCGATCACGTCCATCGGGTCGTTCCGTCCGGCGGACGCGGCGATGAACCGCGCCGCGATATCCGCATTGGGGGTCTGGTTTGCTGTGGTCATGTTACCGCTCCTGATTGCCGCAATGACTGCCGTTCCGCCTCGGAATAACCGAGTTCATCCAGCACGCTGTCGCCATCCGCGCCCAGTGCCGGGGCTTCCCGGTACGGGGCGGTGGCGAGCCCGCTGCGTGCCAGCGGGTTGACGAGATGGGGAATGCGCCCCTCCGTCGGATGATTACTATAGGCGATCAGCCCGCGATCCACTACAGGCGCGGATGTGACGGCCTCGTCGGGCGTATTGATCGCGCAGATCGGAATCTGCTCCGCTTCCATCTTGGCCAGCAGCGAGTCCCGCGTATGCGCTCCGATATAGCCGGCGATGGCGTCCCGGTAGATGCTTTCGCGCTCGCCATGGGTGGTGTGGCGGTCCGCCGGCGATTCGTTCGGGTCGACCAGTTCCGGGCGCTCGATGAAGTCGCAGAACTGTTTCCAAGCCTTCGCTTCCAGCAGGGATACCGCCACAGGCTTGCCGTCGCCCGCCAGATAGGTGCTGTAGCGCGGATTGCCGCCCCAGCTCTGCATGCCGGGCTCGCCGTCCTTGCCGGCCAGCCGCCCCATCGCGCCGGTCAGGACGATATTGCACATGTAGAACAGGCAGTCGAACATCGACAGGTCGATATAGGCGCCTTCGCCGGTGCGGTCGCGCCGCATCAGCGCCGCCAGGATCGCCGTCGGCGCCACCGCGCCCGCCGCGTAATCCGCGGCCTGGAAACCCGGGACGGGCGGATGCGGGTCGCGCTCCAGGGTCATGCCCATCAGCCCGGTCATCGACTGGATGACGAGGTCATGCCCCGGGACGGTTGCCATCACGCCGCCCTGCCCGTAGCCGGTGATCGAGCAGTAGATGATCCTTTCGTTTAGCGCCCGGGCGCGTTCGTAATGCACGTCCAGATTCTTCGGCACGCCGGTGCGGAAGGATTCCACCACCACGTCGGCCCCGGCGATCAGCTTGTGCGCGACAGCGCGCCCGTCCGGCCGGCCCAGGTCCAGCGCGATGGAGCGCTTGCCCGCATTGACGCTGTTGAAATAGATGCTGCCGGTTTCGTAGTTCGGCGGGTTGTGGCGGCTGTAATCGCCGCTGCCCGGCTGTTCCACCTTGATCACATCGGCGCCCAGGTCGGCCAGCAGCTGCGTCGCCCAGGGGCCGGGCAGCAGCCGGCTGAAATCGATGATCCGGATTCCGGACAAGGCCAGGGTCTGGCCGGGCGCGGGCGCTTTGCTCATGGAAATTC
>JAQCHR010000264.1 GCA_027619655.1 Pseudomonadota bacterium | reverse complement strand
TCGAATAGGCGCGCAACAGCATATCGGGCGTCAGCTTCAGCTGGTCCATGCCTGTCTCGCGCCTCCCGCGGGTTGCCGTGCCCTACGACCGGGCCAGATGTTTTTCCAGCCAGTGGATATCGTATTTACCGGACTGGAAATCCTTTTCCGAAAGCAGGTGCCGGTGCAAGGGGATTGTGGTTTCGATGCCGCTGATAACGCACTCGTCCAGCGCCCGCTGCATGCGCATGACGCATTCCGCGCGGGTATCCGCGTGGACAATCAGCTTGGATACGAGGCTGTCGTAATGTGGCGAGACGCGGTAACCGGTATACAGCGCGGAATCGACCCGCACGCCCGGACCGCCTGGCGCATGGTATTCGGTGATGAGACCAGGCGACGGGGCGAATGTTTCGGGGTGTTCCGCCGTTATGCGGCATTCGATGGCGTGACCGGCCAGAACGATGTCCGACTGCTTGAGGCCGAGCGGCAGCCCGGCGGCGACGCGGAGTTGCAGCCGGACCAAATCGACTCCGGAAATCATCTCGCTGACGGGGTGCTCGACCTGCAGCCGCGTGTTCATCTCGATGAAGTGGAACGCGCCGTCCTCGTACAGGAATTCGAAGGTGCCGGCGCCGCGGTATTTCAGCGCCGCGGTCGCATCCGCCGCGCGTTTGCCGATGGCGTTGCGGGTCGCGTCGCTCAGCGCGGGCGAGGGGGCTTCCTCGATCACCTTCTGGTGCCGGCGCTGCATGGAACAGTCGCGTTCGCCGAAATGGATCGCATTGCCCTTGCCGTCGCCGAATACCTGGATTTCGATATGCCGGGGCTTGGCGAGGTATTTTTCGATATAGACCGTGTCGTCGCCGAAACTCGCCATCGATTCAGCGCGGCAATGCGACAGGACCGCGCCAATTTCCGCCGCGCTATGGGCAACCTTCATGCCGCGCCCGCCGCCGCCGGACACGGCCTTGACGAGAACAGGAAAGCCGATATCGGCGGCGATCCGGATAGCTGCCGCATCATCGGTGATCGGGCCGTCGGAACCCGGAACAACCGAAATGCCGAGTTTCTTGACCGCTTCCTTGGCGGTCAGCTTGTCGCCCATGGTCCGGATATGGTCCGGGCTGGGGCCGATGAAGGTAAAGCCGTGTTCCTCGACCATTTCGGCGAATTCGGCGTTCTCCGACAGGAACCCGACGCCGGGATGGATCGCATCCGCGCCGGCAATGATTGCCGCGGACATGATCGCCTGGCCGTTGAGATAGCTGAGGCGCGATTGCGGCGGGCCGATGCAGACCGACTCATCCGCCAGCCTGACATGCATCGCGTCGGAATCGGCGGTGGAATGCACGGCGACGGTCTGGATACCCATTTCCCGGCAGGCGCGGTGAATCCGCAGGGCGATCTCGCCGCGGTTGGCGATGAGGACTTTTTTGAACACGGCGGTTCTATTCCAGTATCAACAGCGTTTCGCCGAATTCGACGGGCTGGGCGTCGCTTGCGAGGATGCGTTTCACGACCCCGGCGCGGTCCGCCAGAATCGGGTTCATGACCTTCATCGCTTCGACGATAAACAGGGTGTCGCCTTCGGCAACCCTGGAGCCGACGGAAACAAAGGGGGCTTCGCCCGGACCCAATGCCAGGTAAATCGTGCCGACCATCGGCGAGGTAATGGCGCCGGCTTCCGTTACGTCCGCGCCGGCCGGTGCCGCCGATGCGGCGGGGGGCGGCGCCGCGTGGGGCGCGGCAATATAGGTCGCGCCGTTGCGCACCACGCGGATGCTGCGGTCGCCTTCCTTCAGCTCCACTTCGCTCAACCCGGTTTCTTCCAGGAGTTTTGCCAGTTCGCGGATGGCGTTGCTGTCGATTGTCGTCTTGGCCATGTCAGATATCCAGAAGTCCGAAGAGTGCGTCCATTGCGACCACATAGCCGCGCGGGCCAAGCCCGCAGATCACGCCGGTCGCGACCGGCGAAATATACGAATGGTGACGGAAGGAATCGCGCTTGAAGATGTTTGAAATATGCAGTTCGATGATCGGCAGGTCGGTCAGCGACAGGGCATCGAGCAGCGCCACCGAGGTGTGCGTATAGGCGCCGGCATTGATAATGATCCCGTCCTGTATATCGCGGGCTTCCTGAATCCAGGTAACCAACTCGCCTTCATGGTTCGACTGGCGGAAATCGATTTCCACGTCGATTTTCTGGCTGTGGTCGCGGCACATCCGTTCGATATCGGCCAGCGTGTCGGAGCCGTATATTTCAGGTTGCCGAACGCCCAGCATATTGAGGTTTGGTCCGTTTAAAATCAGAAACTGGGGCGTTACCGCCATCGTTGTCCTTTCCGGTGGAATTGCGCCGTAGTTCGATCCCGTGATCAGATGGGTTATAACATTTGCCGTGACACGTAAGAAACAGGCAAGTCTTTAGAGGGACACCGCATGGCGGACCGATGGATATCGTTTCCCCGGGTTGAGGGCACGGCATCGCGCCAGGCGCATGTCGACCTGCCCGAAGGCACCTATGAACGGGAACTGGGCCGGGAGGGTTTTTTCGGCCCGGCGACGCAGATGCATCACCGCCATCCGCCGACGGGGTGGACGAATTTCGAGGGGCCGCTGCGCCCGCACGCCTATGACCTGACGCGGCTGAACGCGGTAGAAGCCTCGCCCTGGACGGCGCGGCTGGTCCTGTCGAACTCCCATGTGGCGATGCGATTCTGGCGTACTGCAGGGGCCATGGATCACCTGGCGCGCAACGCCGACGGCGACGAATTGCTGTTCGTGCATCAGGGAAAGGGCGAATTGTTCTGCGATTACGGCAGGTTGGCCTTCAGCGAGGGCGATTACATTGTCCTGCCGCGCGGCACCATGTGGCGGGTTGCCTGTACCGGCGACGCGGCCTTCCTGATGATCGAGGCAACCGGTGAATCCTACCGTCTGCCCGAAAAGGGTATGCTCGGACCGCAGGCGATCTTCGACCCGGCGATGCTGCGGGCGCCAGCCATCGACGACGCCTTCCTGGCGCAGCAGGACGAAACCGAATGGCGGGTGCGGATCAAGCGCAGCGGCGCGGTATCGACCGCGACCTACCCGTTCAACCCGCTGGATGCGGTCGGCTGGCATGGCGACCTGTCGCCGGTCAGCATCAACTGGCGCGACATCCGGCCGCTGACCAGCCACCGCTATCACCTGCCGCCATCCGCCCATACGACATTCCTGAGCAGGCGATTCGTTGTCTGCACCTTTGTGCCGCGACCGTTCGAAACCGATCCGGGCGCCCTGAAGGTGCCGTTCTTCCATAATAACGACGATTACGATGAGGTCATCTTCTACCATCAGGGTGATTTCTTCAGCCGCGATAATATCCATCCCGGCATGGTGACCTTCCATCCCTGCGGATTTACCCATGGGCCGCACCCCAAGGCGCTGGGCGCGGCCTTCACGCCGCGCAAGACCCATACGGACGAGGTGGCGGTAATGCTGGACGCCCGCGACGCGCTGGTTCCGGGCGATCTGCCCGAAGGCGTCGAATTCACCGGCTATGTGGACAGCTGGAAGGGCAACACATGAAACTGGGATCGTTGCGCGACGGCAGCCTGGACGGCATGCCGGTCGTCGTGTCCCGCGACCATGCCACGGCCGTATCGGCACGGATCGTCGTGGCGAACTGGCAACTGGCGCTGGAACATTGGAGCGACACCAGCCCGGCGCTGGAATCACTGTATGTCGCGCTGAACAAGGGCAGGGCGGAGGGCGCGATTTCCCTGCAGGGGCGGGTGTTTGAATCGCCGCTGCCGCGCGCCTACCAGTTCCTCGACGGCAGCGCCTATCTGAACCACGCCGAACTGGTGCGCAAGGCGCGGGGGGCCGAAATGCCGGCGAGTTTTCTCAGCGACCCGATGATGTATCAGGGCTTGAGCGACCAGTTCCTCGGGCCGACGGACGATATCCTCGCCGCGGATGAAGCCTGGGGCATCGATTTCGAGGCGGAAATCGGTGTTATCGTCGACAGGGTGCCGATGGGCATCGCCGCGAAGGACGCGGCGGCGCATATCCTGTTGGTCGTACTCCTGAACGATGTCAGCCTGCGCAACCTGATCCCGGGCGGGGTGGCGAAGAGTTTCGGCTTCATCCATGGCAAACCGGCATCCGCCTTCGCGCCGCTGGCGGTGACACCGGATACGCTGGGTGCGATATGGGACGGCGGGAAACTGCACGGCCCGGTCCGCGTCGATTATAACGGCGAATGCTTTGGCCGGACCGACGCCGGCAAGGACATGAATTTCGATTTTCCCGCGCTGATTGCCCATGCTGCAAAGACACGCTCGCTTGCCGCCGGAACGATTATCGGCTCGGGCACCGTCTCCAATCGCAATCGTGACGCCGGCTCCAGCTGCATCGCAGAGCGGCGGATGATCGAAACGATCGAAACCGGCGCGCCGAAAACGCCCTTCATGGCGTTCGGCGACCGGGTGCGGATCGAAATGGTGGATGCGGACGGCCAGTCGGTCTTCGGCGCCATCGACCAGCGGGTCCGGCAGGCCTGATCCGGATTCGGTAGCCCATCAGGCCGATCAGATCCTAGTGATCCGAGCCGTGCAGGATTTCGCCCTGCATATGGGTTTCGTAGGCGATGCCGGCCGGGGACAGGGTGATCGCGACAGGGAAGGTACCCTGCGCCAGATCCTTGCGCTCAAGCGCCCGCCACACCGCCTCGTTATGCAGCCCGGTCGCATCGCGCCCCATGACCAGCCAGGGGCCCATATGGAAATGATTGCCATGGGCCGGCGGGAATCCGGTAATCGTGACGGCGCCGGTTGCAGCGTTCGGCGTCGCCATATCAGGCAGCTTGGCCAGTTCCTGTAGCAATATCAGGGTCTTGAGCTGAAGCTTGTTGAGGTTCAGCGGGTTGCGTTTGGGGGGCATGGCAGTACTTTCATTTGCGGCAGAATCCATGCTGTCGCCGGATTGGTCAAGGCTTCGGATTCGTCCGGCAATATGCTAGAAAATCACCAGTTGAACAGGGAAGGCGGCGGGCAAAATTTCCGCCGGCGATACAATGGCAGACGGGGTTTTCGACCCGCGGCCGCGCGGGGGCGTTTCGCATGTCATCGGCGATACGCGCCAGCCGCTCTGGCGGAAAACGATTCCGCAGATGCTGGCGGAAACGGCGGCGCAATTCCCGGACCGGGAGGCCCTGGTGTTTGGCGCGCATGGATATCGGCGGACCTACCGGGAATTCGCTGCGGAAACCGATGCGATTGCGGCGGGTCTCGCGGCGCTGGGGTTGCGGAAGGGCGACCGCATCGGCGTCTGGTCGCCGAACAGGCCGGAATGGGTGCTGCTGCAATTCGCCAGCGCGAAGATCGGGCTGATCCTGGTCAATATCAACCCGGCCTACCGCTTGTCGGAGCTGGAATTCGCGCTCCGGAATGTCGGTTGCCGCGCGCTGCTTATCGCCGACCGGTTCCGGACCAGCAACTATATCGCAATGATTCGCGAACTGGCGCCCGAAATCGATACGGCGGCACCGGGGGCGCTGAACGCAGCGCGATTGCCGGATTTGCGTTTTGTGTTCCGCATGGGGGCGGAACGGAGCCCGGGCATGCTCAATTTTGACGACCTGGCCGGCAGGGGGGCCGGTATTGATGTGGATGCGATTGCCGCAAGCCTGGATCCGGACGACCCGATCAATATCCAGTTCACCAGCGGCACGACCGGCACGCCGAAGGGCGCGACCCTGACCCATGCGAATATCGTCAATAACGGCCGCTTCGTCGTGG
>JAQCHR010000263.1 GCA_027619655.1 Pseudomonadota bacterium | reverse complement strand
AGATTCGCACAGACAATCATCAAAGGGAATCCTAAAAAGGACTCTTATGTTAGGCGGAAACCACTAGTGTCTGAAATGGCGCATACCGGTAAAGGCCATGGCGATTCCGGCAGCGTCGGCGGCGGCGATGACCTCGTCGTCGCGAACCGAGCCGCCGGGCTGGATCACCGCCGTCGCGCCTGCCTCTATCGCCGCGACAAGCCCGTCGGCGAAGGGGAAGAACGCATCGGAGGCCACGACCGACGGATTGGTGCCCAGGTGGTCGGCGGATTTCTGCGCGGCGACGCGGGATGAATCCACCCGGCTCATCTGCCCCGCGCCGATACCGACCGTGGAACCGTCGCGGACATAGATGATGGCGTTGGACTTGGTGTGCTTGCAGACCCGGAAGGCAAACAGCATGTCGGCAATTTCCTGGTCGTCCGGCCGGCGTTTGGTGACGAATTGCAGGTCCTTGGGTTCGATGCGGCCGCTGTCGCGGTTCTGCAGCAGGAAACCGCCGGCGATGGTCCGCATGGTCATGCCTTCGGCGGCGGGATCGGGCATGCCGCCGGTCAGCAGCAGCCGCAGGTTCTTCTTTTTGGCGAAGATGGCGCGAGCCTCCGCGCTGGCGTCCGGTGCGATGACCACTTCGACAAATATTTCGGTAATCGCCCGCGCGGTTTCCGCGTCGAGCGGCCGGTTCAGCGCCACGATGCCGCCATAGGCGCTCACAGGGTCGCAGGACTGCGCCCGCTGATAGGCCTCCAGCGGCGTTTTGCCGATGGCGACGCCGCAGGGATTGGCGTGCTTGATGATGGCGACGGCCGGCTCGTCGAATTCCGCAACCAGTTCGAAGGCGGCGTCGGTATCGTTCAGGTTGTTGTAGCTGAGTTCCTTGCCCTGGATCTGTTCGGCCCGGGCGATGCCGGGGCGCGTGTCGCCGTCCAGATACAGCGCGGCCTGCTGGTGCGGGTTTTCGCCGTATCGAAGCGTCTGTTTCAGTTGCCCCGTAACCGACAGGCGTGCCGGGAAGGGGTTCTTCGCCTGGGCTTCGAACCAGGCGGCGATATGGGTGTCGTAGGCCGCCGTGCGGGCAAAGGCGACCGCGGCAAGCTTGCGGCGCAGTTCCGGGCTGACCTTGCCGTCGCGCGCCTTCATGTCGGCCATGACCGCGGCGTAATCCGCCGGATCGGTAATGATGGTGACGAATTCATGGTTCTTGGCGGCGGCACGGATCAGGGCGGGGCCGCCGATATCGATGTTTTCGACGCATTCCTCGAAACTGCCACCGCGCGCGACGGTCTGTTCGAAGGGGTACAGGTTCACCACGACCAGGTCGATGGGCGCAATGCCATGCGCTTCCATCGCGACGCGATGGGTGTCGAGGTTCCGGCGGCCGAGGATGCCGCCATGGATTTTCGGATGCAGCGTCTTGACCCGGCCATCCAGCATTTCGGGAAAGTCGGTATGGTCGGCGACGTCGGTGACGGCCAGTCCGGCGTCCCGCAACGCCTTCGCGGAACCGCCCGTGGACAGCAGGCGGACGCTTTTACCCGACAGAAATGCGCCGAATTCTTCCAGTCCCGTCTTGTCGGATACCGAAATCAACGCGCGGGCGATTTTTCCCTCAGCCATTCAGAGGCACTCCATTTTATGAGTTATTGTGTTGCCGCCACACGGTTGCCCGCCTGGCCGGAAAATTCCGGCACCAGCGTGTGCAGCAGGGCTAGGGTACGGTCCGTATCCCGGGCCCGCGCCGATTGTTCCAATTCGTCGATCGTGCGGGACATCAGCGTCAGGTCGAATGTCCGTGGCGCCGCCAGGGTAAGGCCCTCGCAGGCGGTCGGGACGGGCTTTTCGGCGCCATGCAGCAGGACCTCATGGGTCTTTTCGCCCGGGCGCGGGCCGATAACCTTGATGGCGATATCTTTTTCCGGCTGCAGGCCGGCCAGCCGGATGATCTGGTGGGCCAGGTCGATGATGCGGACCGGTTCGCCCATGTCGAGCACGAAGATACGGCCTTCGGTCTCGCTGTTGGAAACACCCAGCGCGGACGCCTGCAGCACCAGTTCGACCGCTTCGCGTACGGTCATGAAATAGCGCGTCATGTTCGGGTCGGTCACGGTCAGCGGGCCGCCGGCGGCAAGCTGCCGCTGGAACAGCGGGACGACCGATCCCGTCGATCCCAGCACATTGCCGAAGCGGACGACGACGAAGCGGGTTTCGTCCTGCGCCCGGCCTGCCATGTCCAGCGCCTGGCAATAGCCTTCCGCCAGCCGTTTGGTGGCACCCATGACATTGGCCGGGTCTACCGCCTTGTCGGTCGAAATCTGCACCATCAGCCGGACGCCGGCTGCGCGGCAGGCATCGGCGACGTTCCGCGTGCCGACGACATTGGTGAGCACGCCTTCATTCGGGTTGCGTTCCACCATGGGCACGTGTTTCAGCGCCGCGGCATGGAAAACGAGTTCCGGCCGTTCGCGGGCGATGACATCGTCGACCCGCCCCCGGTCGCGGACATCGCCCAGCACCGGGCGGCGGTCCAGCGCCGGGCAGGCTTCGGCCAGCGCCATGTCGATTTCGTAAAGCTGGTATTCCGCGTTGTCGAACAGGATCAGCGTCGCCGGCCCGATTGCCGCGATCTGCCGGGCCAGTTCCGAGCCGATGGTGCCGCCGGCGCCGGTGACCAGGACACGGCGGCCAATGACCAGTTTCCGCATCGCTTCGCGATCCAGCACGGTCCGCGGCCGGCCCAGCAGGTCTTCGACCGCAACCGGGCGGATCGCCAGCGGATTGCCGATGCCGTCCTTCAGTTCCGCCAGCCGGGGCAGGCGCGACAGCGTAACGCCATGGGTATCGCAAAGCGCCAGCAGGGTGCGGACATCGGCACCGTCCAGCCCGTCGCGCGTGAGGATCAGGCGCTGGGGCCTGTTCGCGCCTTTTTTGGCGATAATGCCCTCGACATCCTCGACCCGGCCCAGGACCGGGACGCCGTGGATTTCCCGCCCGACCCGTCCGCCGGTTTCGTCGATCACGCCGGTGACCCTGTAGGGCGCGCCCGGGTCGCGGGCCTGCTCGCGGATGAACAGTTCGGCGGCGTCGCCCGCGCCGACCAGCAGCACCGGGACGCGGGTCGCCCTGTTCAGTTCCAGCACGTGGTCCAGCCGGCTATCCTTGAACACCCGGTACAGGAAGCGCGGTCCGCCCAGCAGGACCAGCAGGACAAACCAGTTAATCAGCGGCAGCGACCGCGGTACGTCGTGCAGGCGGGTGACGACGAAGAGGAGCATCAGGAAGATCAGGACGATCAGCGAAACCGCCCTGGTGATCGCCATCAGGTCGTTCAGCGAGGCATAGCGCCAGATACCGCGGTACAGGTCGGCGAACCAGAAAACGCCGGCGGCAACGATCGTAAAGATGACCGCGCCTTCCACCAGAAAGGATTGGGCAAAATAGGAAATATCGCCACCAACGCGCAGGTACAGCGACAATGGAAACGACACCGCGGCCATCAACACATCGTGCAGGAATGCGACGCGCGCGCGGCGTGTTTTCAGAATGAATCGACTGGCCATGTCCCGGCCTTATTAGTCCCCTCGCGTGTGGGAAGCAAGCGCGCTCGCACGCGCCGTAATCCGATCAGGTATTGGCCGGCGCAGCGGATCGTGACAGCCAGATCAGCAGGACGGCAATCACGACGAAAGCGCCAGGCAGCGCCGCCCAGGGCCAGTGGATGGCAAACACCGCCAGTCCGGCGAGAAGCAGGTTGGCCAGCCCGATGCCTGTGCTGACAGTGGCGTGGCTGCGGCCCTGCTGCACGGCTTTTTGATAGAAATGCTCGCGGTGCGCCTGCCAGACGCGTTCACCGCGCCGGGCGCGGCGCAGCAGCGTGATGGTCGCGTCGGCGAGGTAATAGAGCGGCAGGATGACGGCCGGCGCCCAGAGCCCGGATTCCGCCAGTTTCAGCAGCAACCAGCCCAAGAGGAACCCCAGCGGGACGCTGCCGACATCGCCCAGGAATATCCTGGCCGGCGGCCAGTTCCAGGCGAGAAATCCCAGCGCCGCGGCGGCAAGGGTGAGCCCGTATATCGGGTCCAGCCCAGCTTCCGGCGCCAGCCAGGCGATAAGGGCGGCGCCGCTGCCGACGAATCCGGCCTCGATTCCCGATATACCGTCGATGCCATCCATGAAATTGAACAGGTTGACGAACCACAGCCAGAGCAGCACGGTCGCGGCGGTATCGAGCGGGCCCGGCAACCAGCCCTGGAATACCGGCCCGGTGAGCCAGATCGAGGCCGGCAGGACCGCCGCGGCCTGGGCGAGCAGCCGGACGCCCGCGGGCAGGGACCGCAGGTCATCGACCCATGACACCGCGGCCAGGCCGATGGCCCCGGCGAGGATGATCCGGAATTCCGGGCTGAAGTCGGGCGCCGCCAGGGCGATCCATGCGGCGATCAGGACCGCTACCACGGCGATGCCGCCGCCGCGCGGCACGGGGACGGCATGGCTGGAGCGGGCGTTGGGGTGGTCCAGTATCGCGTGCCGTCGCAGAAAATACAGAACCAGCCCGGTTCCGGCGATGGTGGCGATCAGGACGGCCGCTGCGGCGATTATCATGCGGCGTTATATCGTGCCGTGTATCCGCTAGCCATAGCTGCGGACGGTATTCACCGGCACATTCACTTCCATTTCGCGGCCCAGCAGGCTCAGCAGCAGGGTGACCCGCTGGTTGTCATTGGCGCATTTGAAGATGCCGGTCCGGGCGGCCAGCGCGCCCCGCGTGATCTCCAGAACTTCGCCCGGTGCGAAAGGCGGCGCCTCGACGATCTCAATCAGGCCTTCTTCGGTCTCCCGCTGCTGGATCGATTCGACGATCCCTTCCGGCACGGCCGAAACCGTGTCACCCGCGCCGACCAGATACGAAACGCCATAGGTGCCGTTCACCGACCGCCAGGCATCTTTTTCGATATCGAAGGCAACGAACAGGTAGCGCGGGAAAAGCGGCACGAGGATTGAATCGATCCGCCGCGCATGGCGGCGTTCCTTGCGGCGGCGTGGCAGATAGGTGGTAAACCCCTGCTGCTCCAGGTGCCCCTGCGCCATGCGCTCCATGCCGGGGCGGGTATAGACCACGTACCAGCGTCTCATGATGCACTCTCCGCGGGCGGCGTTTCGCGCAGGATGCGCAGCAGCGGCGGCGTGAGGATGCGTTCCGCGGCAAACTCCGTCGCCAGCCTGTCGAAGACCGCCTGCGGAATCTGCAGGTCCGTCACGATAATGGCGTCGAGGTCGGTAAACTTCCGGGACAGGGACACGACCTTCAGCCCGGCGAATTCCGCCGGTTTCGGGTCGCCTTTCCGCCCCGGCGCCGCGACCTGGCCGGTATCGATCAGGCCGACCAGCCGGATATTGCGCTCGATGGCGCAAAGCGTCGCGATTTCCGCCAGTTCGCTGCTGCCGGCCAGCGCGATCCGCGGCCAGTTCCGGGCAGCGCAGTATTCCAGCAGGTCGCCGCACTGCCCGCGCGCCCGGCGGAAGAAGGTGAAGGACAACGACAGGTATTCCGTCGTCAGGCGGGATTTTTCAGTGAATCCCTTCGGCGTCAGGTAATAGGCGTAGCGGTTGGGCGGGATCTGGCTGACCTTGATCAGCCCCTTGCGGACGCAGCGCTTCAGATAGGTATTGGCCAGACCCAGCGCGATGCCAAGCTCGCTGGCCATCGTCCGCTGCGTGACAGCGCTGTTCTCCTGCACCGCGTTCAGCAGGCCGAGCGTGATTTCCGTATCGCCGTCCTGCGTG
>JAQCHR010000262.1 GCA_027619655.1 Pseudomonadota bacterium | reverse complement strand
GAAATCCGCATGACGCCGGCGCGGCAACGGGTCCTGGCCCTGCTCGATTCGGGCCTGCCGCGCAGTTCGGCCGACATCGTCCATGAAACCGGTGTCACGGCCGGTGTCGTGACCGGACTGCACAAGGCCGGCGCCATTCACCAGGTGCAACTGCCTGCGAGCACCGCCCTGCCATCCCCGGACCCCGCAAAACCGGGTCCGGCACTGTCGCCCGCCCAGGCGGATGCGGTCGCGGCGCTACGCGAATCGGGCGACGGGTTTACCGTGACGCTGCTGGATGGCGTAACCGGTTCCGGCAAGACCGAAGTCTATTTCGAAGCCATCGCCGATACGCTGCGGCAGGGCAAACAGGCGCTGGTACTGCTGCCGGAAATCGCCCTCGGTGCGCAATGGCTCACGCGATTCGAAACCCGATTCGGCGCGCAACCCGCCGGCTGGCATTCCGACCTGACTCAGTCCCGGCGGCGGGAAACCTGGCGCGCGGTGGCCAGCGGCCAGGCCCGGGTCGTCGTTGGCGCCCGCTCGGCGCTGTTTCTGCCCTTCGCCAATCTCGGGCTCATCATTGTCGATGAGGAACATGAGCCCGCCTTCAAGCAGGAAGACGGTGTCTGTTACCACGCGCGCGACATGGCGGTCGTCCGGGCCCAGATCGGCGGCATGCCGATCATCCTGGCCTCGGCAACCCCGTCGCTCGAAACCGTCACGAATACGGAATCCGGCCGCTACCGCCGGCTTCACCTGCCGGACCGCCATGGCGGCGCGGAACTGCCCGCAATTTCGCTGGTCGACCTGCGGCGCGACCCGCCGGAACGGCAGAGCTGGATTTCGCCCACGCTGCGCCGGGCCCTGGCGGAGAACCTCGCGGCCGGGGAGCAGGCGCTGCTCTTCCTGAACCGTCGCGGCTATGCGCCGCTGACCCTGTGCCGGAAATGCGGCCACCGAATGGAATGCCCCAACTGTACCGCGTGGCTGGTGGAGCACCGGTTCTCGGGACGACTGCAATGCCACCATTGCGGATTCTCCGGTCCCCAGCCGACGGAATGCAGCAGTTGCGGCGCGGCGGACAGCTTTGTCGCCTGCGGTCCCGGCGTCGAGCGACTGGCGGAGGAAGTGATGCATTTCCTGCCGGAAGCGCGGTTTGTTGTGGTCACGAGCGATTCGATCCATCGCCCATCCGATGCCGACGCCTTTGTCCGGCAGGTGATGGACCATGAGGTGGATATCGTCATCGGTACGCAGATTGTCGCCAAGGGCCATCATTTTCCGAAGCTGACGCTGGTCGGGGTCGTGGACGCGGATCTCGGCCTCGCCGGCGGTGACCTGCGGGCCGCCGAACGGACCTACCAGATGCTGCACCAGGTCGCCGGACGGGCCGGGCGGGCCGCGTTGCCGGGCCGGGTGCTGCTGCAGACCTATCATCCGGAAAGCCCGGTGCTGCAGGCACTCGCCGCCGGCGACCGGGACGGATTCCTGGCCGCGGAAAGCAACATGCGGGAAGTCGGCGGCTGGCCGCCATTCGGCCGGCTGGCGGCACTGATCGTCTCGGGCCGCGACGCGGGACTGGTGGAGCGCGTCGCCCGCGACCTGGCCCGCGCAGCGCCGGGCGGAAACGACATCCGGATGCTCGGCCCCGCCCCGGCCCCCATGGCGCTGCTGCGCGGCCGGCATCGCTGGCGGCTGCTGCTGAAGGCGGCCCGGTCCGTGCCCGTGCAGGACCGGCTGCGCCATTGGCTGAAACAGATCAAAATCCCGAACTCTGTGCGGATCCAGGTCGATGTGGATCCCTACAGCTTCATGTAATCGCCGGCACGGGAACCGGATTTCGGGCGCAGCAATGCTGCCGTGCCCGTTGAATAGCCTCGCGCGCGACCGGCAAAACCGTTCTTTACCGGACGGCGAATGCGGATTCGGAACCGGTCATTTCGCAAGCGCGGCAAAATGGCACTGGTGGATCGCTTGAAAGCCCCTAGGTCATATGGTACACACCGCTCGATTTCGCGCGGGGGCAGCTTCGCGGGAACGCGACTGGTTTAACTTCTTGCGGCATTTTTGCCCGATTTTCCCGGATTTTCAGGGGGTTTACATTTGGCTTCAATGACGCCTGTCTCCGAAATTGCCAGCCGGTATGCTGCCGCGCTGTTCGATTTGGCGGATGATCAGGGATCGCTGGACACGGTTGCCGGCGATCTGGCGCGGCTGACGGCTGCCGTGGAAGACAGTACGGAGCTGCAGCGCGTTCTGCGCAGCCCCGTCCTGGACCGCAACGATCAGGGCCGCGCCATCGCGGCCATCCTGGAAAAGATGGAAGTTTCCGAGTTGACGCGCAAATTCGTCGGCCTGATCGCCAAGAACCGCCGGCTTTTTGCACTGACCGATATGATTGAAGGTTTTCTGGCGGAACTGGCGCGTCGCCGCGGCGAAATTTCCGCCGAGGTCACCGCAGCCAGGCCATTGAGTGACGCGCAGATCAGCGCGCTGCAGGAAACGCTGCAAAAATCGCTCGGCGGCAAGGTAACGGTTGCGCCGAAGGTCGATCCGGGTTTGATTGGCGGCCTGGTCGTCAGGGTCGGCAGCCAGATGATAGATACGTCGCTGCGCACGCAGCTTAACAAAATGCAACTTGCGATGAAGGGTACGAGCTGATGGATATCCGCGCGGCCGAAATTTCCTCAATCATCAAGGATCAGATCGCCGGATTCGGCGTCGAAGCAGATGTCGCCGAAGTCGGCCAGGTCATCTCCGTCGGCGACGGTGTGGCCCGGGTCTACGGCCTTGATAACGTCCAGGCCGGTGAGATGGTCGAGTTTCCCGGTGGCATCAAGGGCATGGCCCTGAACCTGGAAACCGACAATGTCGGCGTCGTCATTTTCGGCAGCGACCGCGATATCGGCGAAGGCGACATCGTTAAGCGGACCGGCGCCATCGTCGACGTTCCCGCGGGCAAGGGCCTGCTCGGGCGCGTGGTTGACGGGCTCGGCAATCCGATTGACGGCAAGGGTCCGATCGTTTCCGAAGAACGCCGTCGCGTCGAGGTCAAGGCCCCCGGCATCATCCCGCGCAAATCCGTGCACGAACCGGTGCAGACCGGCCTGAAGGCGCTGGACGCCCTGGTGCCCGTTGGCCGCGGACAGCGCGAACTGATCATTGGTGACCGCCAGACCGGCAAGACCGCCGTTGCGATTGACACCATCATCAACCAGAAGACGATCAACGCCGGCGACGACGAATCGAAGAAGCTGTACTGCGTCTATGTCGCGGTCGGCCAGAAACGTTCGACTGTCGCCCAGGTCGTGAAGACGCTAGAAGACAACGGCGCGCTGGAATACACCATCGTCGTTGCCGCCACGGCATCCGATCCGGCGCCGCTGCAGTTCCTGGCGCCCTATACGGGCTGCGCCATGGGCGAATATTTCCGCGACAACGGCATGCACGCCGTCATCATCTATGACGATCTGTCGAAACAGGCCGTCGCCTATCGCCAGATGTCGCTGCTGCTGCGTCGCCCGCCGGGCCGCGAAGCCTATCCCGGCGACGTGTTCTATCTGCATTCGCGCCTGCTGGAACGCGCGGCGAAGCTGAACGAGGACCACGGGCTCGGCTCGCTGACGGCGCTGCCGGTCATCGAAACCCAGGCCAGCGACGTGTCGGCCTATATCCCGACCAACGTGATTTCGATCACCGACGGCCAGATCTTCCTGGAAACCGAACTCTTCTACAAGGGCGTCCGTCCGGCGATCAACGTCGGCCTGTCGGTGTCCCGCGTCGGCTCCTCCGCCCAGATCAAGGCGATGAAGCAGGTTGCCGGTTCGATCAAGCTCGAACTCGCCCAGTATCGTGAAATGGAAGCCTTCTCGCAGTTCGCGTCGGATCTCGATCCGGTTACCCAGCGGTTGCTGGCGCGCGGTGCGCGGCTGACTGAACTGCTGAAGCAGGCCCAGTACAGCCCGCTGGCCGTCGAGGAGCAGGTCGTCTCGATTTTCGCGGGTGTGAACGGCTTCCTCGATACGCTGGCGGTCAACGCGATCAACCGGTTCGAGAAAGCCCTGCTGGCGCATTTCCACGCCGACCATGCGGATGTGCTGACAGCGATCCGGAGCGAAGGCGAAATCAGCGACGACACGCGCAAGAAGCTGACGGACATCATCGGCGCATTCACCAAAGGGTTCGTCTAGGCCCCTACGGGAAGACGGCAGCAAAGGCGTAGGGGACTCGAGCCGCAATGGCGAATCTCAAAGACCTTCGAACCAAGATCAGCAGCGTCACATCGACTCGCCGCATCACATCGGCGATGAAGATGGTCGCCGCGGCGAAGCTGCGCCGTGCGCAGGACATGGCGGAATCCGCTCGTCCCTATGCGGAACGGATGGAACGCATGCTGTCTTCGCTGGCGGCAAGCGCCGCGGCCAATCCCGAAAGCGCGCCGCCGATGCTGGCGGTCCGGGGCGACAATACGCATCTGCTGGTGCTGATTTCATCGGACCGCGGGCTTTGCGGCGGGTTCAATGCGTATCTGATCCGCTACACCCGTGAACGGGTTGCCCAGCTTGAGCGGGACGGCAAGACCGTCAAGATCATCATCGTCGGCCGCAAGGGCCTGACGGCACTGCGGCGCGACATGAGCAGCCGCATCGTCGAAAAGTTTGAAGACCTTGCCAAGCCGGCGCCGGCCTTCGATCAGGCCCGGACCGTCTCGGAAAAGATCACCAGCATGTTCGAGACCGGCGAATTCGACGTCTGCACGATCATTTACAACAAGTTCGTCTCCGCGCTGACCCAGGAAGTGACACCGCTGCAGCTGATCCCCTTCAAGCCGGAAGCGCTGCCGCCGCAGACCGACGAAGAAGCGGGCCCGGACGGCAAGGCGAGTTACGAATTCGAGCCGGACGAGGAAGAAATTCTGGCGGCGTTGCTGCCGCGGAACCTTTCGGTGCAGGTCTATCGGGCCATGCTGGAGTCTTTTGCCTCCGAGCAGGCGGCGCGCATGACGGCGATGGACAACGCCACCCGCAACGCGGGCGATATGATCGAAAGTCTGACCCTGCGTTACAACAGAACGCGTCAGGCCGCGATTACCAGTGAACTTATCGAAATCATTTCCGGCGCCGAGGCGCTGTAGACCACAACACGTTTGAAGCGGGAGCTAAACCCATGGCGAAAAATCTTGTTGGCAGAGTGACCCAGGTACTGGGCGCCGTCATCGACGTTCGGTTCGATGGCGATCTTCCGCCGATCCTGAACGCCCTTTCGACCAACAATCAGGGCAATCGCCTGGTTCTTGAGGTTGCGCAGCATCTGGGCGAAAGCACGGTGCGCTGCATTGCCATGGATGCGACCGAGGGTCTGGTGCGCGGCCAGGAAGTCGAAGATACCGGTGAGCCGATGATGATGCCCGTCGGGCCGGAAACGCTGGGACGCATTCTCAATGTCATTGGCGAGCCGGTCGACGAACGCGGCCCGCTGAATACGAAAATGAAACTGCCGATTCACCGTCCGGCGCCGGAATTCACCGAGCAGTCGACGGAAACCGAGCAGCTCGTTACCGGCATCAAGGTTATCGATCTCCTGACCCCCTACCCGAAGGGCGGCAAGATCGGCCTGTTCGGCGGCGCCGGCGTCGGCAAGACCGTCATCATCATGGAGCTGATCAACAATATCGCGAAGGCCCATGGCGGCTATTCCGTGTTCGCCGGTGTCGGCGAACGGACCCGCGAAGGCAACGATCTGTATCACGAGATGATCGAATCCGGCGTTATCAATCCGGATGGCGACTCCAAGGCGGCGCTTGTTTACG
>JAQCHR010000261.1 GCA_027619655.1 Pseudomonadota bacterium | reverse complement strand
TCCAGGTTCAGAAGTTTGAATCATGATTCGCAATGAATGAGAATCCCTTTTATGGGTATGTGACCTAGTTCAGGTCATGTTTGGTTGGAATCGCCTCTGGCGATCCAACGACCATGTGAAGGTGCTATAGAAAAGCCGGGACGTGCGTCGGCACCGGTACGGGATGGATGGGGCAATGTGGCGCTATATTTCGATTTTTCTGGGCGGCGGTATTCTGGGAACCGGATTCGGCGTCGCGCTCGGGTTCTTCCTGTTTCCCTATGTATTTCCGCCGCCGCCATCGTCCGACACCCTGACCGCGGCGGAGCAGAGCGTCATTGTTGCCGAGGGGACGTTCATCCACGCCAATCCGTCCGACCCGATCCATTACGGGTCCGGCGGCGTGGCGGTGTATGAGAAGACGGTTTTTCTGAAACCGGATTTCGAGGTCGGACCAGGGCCGGAATCCGGGAATCGTCGGATCTGGACGGCGCGATGTTCATTGATCTGGGCCGCCTGCGGTCTTTCCAGGGCAGTCAGAAATACGCTATTCCCGATGGCGGAACCCTGCGCGACTTCAGCAGCGTCATCATCTGGTGCGAACAGTTCGGTGCGCTGATCTCGCCCGCCGATCTGGCCTTCCGGTAGCCCCGGTGCCCGCGACAATTCCAACAGCAAACGGACGAAAAAATATGACCGAGAAAAAAATGCAGTTCGGCGTGATGCAGCGCGGCGTGTTCGAGCGCAACGACGACATGCCTGCCCGGTTCGAGGAATTGATGGCGCAGGCGCGGGTGCTGAATAAACTCGGCTATGACTCGATTACCAAGGGCTCGCATTTTTCCTCCTACCCGCACCGGGAAATGACGCAGATTCCCTATCTGTGCCGGGTCATGGCGGAAGCGCCGGACATGCGCCTCAACGCCGGTATCGTGCTGCTGACCCTGCACAATCCGCTGGAAGTGGCGGAGACCTTCGCGACCATGGACCTGATGTCCGGCGGGCGCATGATCTTCGGCTGCGCGCTGGGCTACCGGGACGTGGAATACAAGGCCTTCGGGGTGCAGAAGGGGCAGGGGGTGAAGGGGTTCGAGCAGAACCTGGAAGCGATCAAGCGGCTGTGGACCGAGGAAAGCGTCACCATGAAAGGCGACCGGTTCGAACTGGACAATGCGGGCATCTCCACCCCGCTGCAGCAGGATCCGCACCCGCCGGTCTGGATCGGCGCGAATGCGGATAACGCAATCCGGCGCGCGGCGCGGCTGGGCGATTGCTGGTACCTGAACCCGCACCAGAAGATGGAAACCTTCCGCCGCCAGATGGATATCTACAAGGAAGAACTGGACCGGGTCGGCAAGCCTTTCCCGACCGAACTGCCAATGCGGCGCGAGGTGTTCTGCGCGCGCACCCATGACGAAGCCGTGCGGGTCGCCGGGCCGTATATCAAGTCCATGTATGACGTTTACGCCGAATGGGGCCAGGACAAGGCGATGGCGGCGGGCGACCGGGACATCACCCAGGACTACGAGGAACTTGCCCGCGACCGCTTCATCGTCGGCGACCCGGACGAGGTGGCCGAGGAAATGCTGCGCTACAACGAAGTGCTGGGCGTGAACCACATCATCATGAGCGTGCAGGGCATCGGCATGCCGCAGGGGCAGGTGCTGGATTCCTTCCACCTTCTGGCGGAAGAGGTCTTCCCGAAGGTGCAGAAGGGCATGCCGTAAGGGACAGGGCGGGCTGGATCAGCCTTTCGGCATCTCCGCCAGCAGCCGGCCCAGCCCCGGCAATTTGTCGGTGATGCCCAGCAGGTTCATGCTGGCCCAGACCAGCGCCGGGTTAGTGGCGATCACCGGCTTGCCGAACTGTTTTTCCCAGCCGTCGATATGCGGCATGGTCTGGAAATTGCCGCCGGGGACGATGAAGGCCTCGACCTCCGGCGAATCCAGCCGTTCGAAGGCGGCGGTCGCGTTATCGGCGCTGAGGCTGAAGATCGCATAGGCGTCGGTCGCCTGGAAGGCTTCCAGCGCGGCGGCCTCCAGCCCGTAGCCGTTCTTGTAATACGCCGCGGCGCGCTGGATCACCTCGGTCGAATAGGGGGTGACGATGGCGACCCGCTTGACTCCCAGCGCTTTCGCCGCGGCCCCGATGGCTTCCGCCGAAGTCAGCGCCGGAATGCCGGAATTGTCGGTGATCAGCTTCTTCACCCGCGCGTCATAGCCTTCCTCGAACAGGCTGGCGGAGGTCTGGATCAACCCGATGACCTCGACCTTGGCCTTGCCCAGCATCTTTGACTGATAGGCGACGTCCTCGTCCTTGCTGGGATGGAAGGGCGAACCGCCGCCCTTGTCGCAGCGCGCGTAATGGAACTGCAGGACATCCTGCGGCAGCCGGCTGTATTCGGTCTCGATGGTCGTGTTGGTCGCCGGCAGCAGCGCCCCGATATGCCGCGTCATGGTCTATCCCCCCCCGTGATATGCAGATACTTGCAGGGGGAAACTATAAGTGGATCGGACCGCGGCAGCCAATGGGTGACATTTCGCACCCCAAATGGTATGATTAGTTCATACCATAATTGGTTCGTACAATGTATCCAGGTGGATTCGATGGTCCGGAAAACCATTTCAATGCCCGATGAGATGGGCGACTGGATCGCCGACCGCCTGGCGGACGGCCGCTACAACAATGAGAGCGAATATGTGCGGGCGCTTATCCGACGCGATCAGGACGAGCAGTTGAAGCTGGAACATCTTCGCGCGGCGTTGGCGCGCGGCGAATCCGATCTTTCCGCCGGTCGCTACACGGACCTGGTATCCGCGCGCGATATTGGCGGATTCCTAGACGAAATTGACGTGGAAGTGGCACCGGACGAACCTTCTTGAGGCTCCGTATTACGGCGGAAGCGCGTGCGCATCTGCTCGCCATCCGCCGCTACACGACCCTGAAATTCGGCATGACGCAGGCCCGGCAATACCGCAGCCGGTTGGAATCGGCGTTTGTCACCCTGCTGGAACATCCCGAAGCCGGCATCGAAGCGCCGCACGACCTTGGCCGGGATATCCGCATCCTGAACGTTACAAGGCATTGCATTTTTTACCGGGTCGATGGCCAGACCGTTGCCGTCCTCGCGATATTGCACGAGCGGCAATTGCCCGAACTGTTCTTCGACGACGACTGACTCCCGCCCGTCACACGCCTCAGATCGGGACGCCCGTCAGCGGTCCGGCGCCAAGGTTGTTTTCCACCGACGTCACGCCGGGAATGGCCTTCGCCGCGCGTTCGGCCAGTTCGGCTTCCTCGGCATTTTCGACCACGCCCCAGAGCCGGACCCGGCCGTTCTCCAGTGTCACGTTGACCAGAACCGTGTCCAGTTCGTGTTCCTCCAGCAGGACCTGCAACAGTTTGTCGCGGATGTCGCGGTCCTTGCCGGCGCCCGGTTCGTGCCGTTCGACAATGGCGCCGGCGAGGCCGTGCAGCAGGTTGGCCCGGCTGACGATCCCGACCAGCTTTCCGTCATCCACTACCGGAACGCGCTTGATGCGATGCCGTTCCAGCAACCCTGCGATTTCGGTCGCCTGTGTATCCGGTGACACGGTAAAGACGTCCCGCGTCATGATCGCGCCGACCTTCCGCGCGCGTGATTTTGCGAATTCTACGGTCTTGCCCGCGAAGACCGCCTCCAGCCACCAGGGCCGCGCTATCCCGGTACGCGCATCGCCTTCCGGGCGCAACAGGTCGCCTTCGCTGACGATACCGGTCACCTTGCTGTCCGAATCGACGACCGGAACCGCGCTGATCCGGTGCCGCAACAGCAGCTATACGACGTCATGCACCGGCGTGTCCTCGCTAACCGAAATGACATTGACCGTCATGATATCACTGGCCCGCATGGCAGAACCCCCTTTAGCTTGTGGATGCGCGATCACGCTGCACCTTGCGATGCGCCTGTCGCATTGATTTGAATCAACGGAGTTTTTGCGGTTGGGTTCCCGCAAACGGATTCACGGGACATTTTTGCGAGGATTCGCGTTACAATGGGGCGTCGATGCCGGTGGCAACCCGGCTTGGGAGGTATGGCGATGCATTTCGAAGATTATACCCCGCTGTTTCAGGCGCAGGTCCTGGCGCTGGCGGACCGCATTTCGGGCAAGGGTTATTTCCCGAATCCGTCCGAGATATCGAAGGGTCCGAACGCCTATATGGTGGTGTGCCTGTCGGATGATGATGAGCTCATCGGCTTCGCGCATGGCACCGTATTGCCGAAGAACACGCTGGCGTCGTTCCTGGAAAACCGGGTGACCGACATCCCCGACGACCTGCGCAAGGCGGATGCCGAAGGCGCCATCGGCGTGATCCAGACGGTCGGGGTGCTGCCGGAATATCGCGGCGAACGCATCGGCTCGAAGCTGCTGACCATCGTGCATGACAAGCTGGTCGGGCTGGGCGGCGACAAGCTGATCGCCACGTTCAAGCGCGGCCCCGGCTCCACCAAGATCGAAGGCGTGATGGAACGCATGGGGTTCACGTTCTGGACCCGGCAGGACAGCTACTGGCGCGAACAATGCGACAAGGGCGAATTCCTGTGCACCCAGCGCACCGACAAATGCAATTGCCAGGCGCTGTTCTTCCGCAAGGCGGTTTACTAGGGGGGGCCTGCTGTTCGCCGGACGCGGCGACGCGGTCCAGGTGCAGGATGGCTATGAATGGCGGTGCCCGGTCGGTTAGGGTATGGCGCCAGACAACCTGCCGGGGGAAACATATGCCAATCATCGACGCGCAAATCCACCTCTGGCGCAAGGGGATCGGGACGCTGCCGCACCAGACCGCGCCCTATCTGCTGGAACACGCCATCCGCGATATGGTTGCTGCCGGCGTCGATGGCGCGTTGATCCATCCACCCGCGAGCTGGGATCCGGATTCCAACGAACAGGCGGTCGAGGCCGTGCAGGCCCATCCCGACCGCTTCCGGATCCTAGCCTACCCGCCGCTCGACCGGCCGGAGAGTCCCGATTTCATCCGAAGCTGGAAGGAACGGCCCGGCATGCTGGGCTTCCGGTTCTATTTCAACAAGCCGGAAAACCGGCGCTGGCCGGTAGACGGCACGCTGGACTGGCTGTGGCCGGCGGCCGAGGCAGCGGGCATGCCGCTGGCGCTGCTGGCGGCGGACTGGCTGCCGCAACTGGGCGAAATCGCCGCGCGCCATCCGGGGCTGAAACTGATGGTGGATCATATGGGCACGCTGCGCGGCGCGAAGGGCGATGCCGCCTTCCCGAACATGAGGCAACTGACGGCGCTGGCCCGCTATCCCAATGTCGCGGTCAAGCTGACAGGCGGCCCGTTCTATGCGGATGACGCCTACCCCTTCAAGAGCCTGCACAGGCACTACCGTGCGATGTATGACGCGTTCGGCCCGGACCGGCTGTTCTGGGGCACGGACATCACCAAGATGCCATGCTCCTGGAAGCAGTGCGTTACCCATTTCCAGGAAATCGACTGGCTTTCCGACGCCGATAAAAAGCGCATCATGGGCGATGCGCTGTGCGACTGGATCGGCTGGACGCGGTGACGCCGGTTGCGCCGTTACAGGCGGTTTCCGTCCGGGCCGGATTTGCTGTAGCCTGCCCGTGAACCGATTTTCCTTTCGCTGATTTGAGGAGGGCCGCATGCAACATCCGACATCCACGCTGAACGGGCAGTTCGGCATCCTGATCGACGCGGTCACGCCCGGCGATCTGAAGGACCCGGAGTTCCAGTCCTGGGCGCATGGGTTATGGATGGTGCATGGCGGGCTGCTGGGGGTCCGGGGCGAACGCCCCGCGGAACTGCCGCCGCAGGA
>JAQCHR010000260.1 GCA_027619655.1 Pseudomonadota bacterium | reverse complement strand
GCAGCTGCACAGCCGGTCATTCCGCCGTTCCGGGAATCCCTGCCGTGCGATTGTGTATCAGATTGCGCCGGATAGTTTCCGTCGGGTCCGCCTTAAGGCCCCTCGCGCTGAATGTAAAGGTCACCAGACATGAGTGAATTCCGCCGTTTTCGTCGCCCGGAAAGCGTGCTCTTCCTTGTCCTGTCCGCATGTTTTGGCGCTTATGCGATATATCGTCTGGTCAATATCCCGCGGATCAATTATTTCGAAACAGTCTATACTTCTGTCGCGATCGCCGTCGCCGTGCTAGCTGCGATTGTCGTTGCCCTGCCGCAACAACTGCAGCGGAATCTTGCCTTGTCCACAATTGCCCTGGCAGTTGCCGGACTACTGGGCGGTCTGCTCTTACCCCTTGCCGGCGTCAGTCCGGAAGCGGTCATTCGCCAGTCCGTGGCGCTGCTGCAACAGCCCGGGAACACGGCCGGTCCGGAAATCCGGATCGAACGCGCAGCGGACAACCGGTCGGTCGACGAAGTCCTTGTGTCCTTGCGGCAAGCCGGTATCGAAGCCTATCGCAGCCCCTCCCTGCGCTCTCAAATCGAACTCGCGGACAATGGAACGATTCCGTTGCTGCCGCTAAGCGGTATTGCGAATGTCACGACCGCCAATTGCAGCGAAGGCGACCAGCAGCAGTTTCCCGTCCTGCGCAGCGACCGTTACGGTTTCAACAATGATGACACGGTTTACGCCATGACCGGCGACCGCATCATGCTGGTGGGCGACTCATTCATCTATGGCCAGTGCGTTCACCAGGAGCAGAGCATAGCGGGGCATTTGCGGCGCAAGGGCTACGCCGGAATCTCCGTCGGCGTCGGCGGCAACGGCCCGCTTTTCAACCTCGCGGCCCTGCGGGAATACGGCAGGGCGCTGAAACCGAAAACCGTCGTCTAGTTCTACACTGTGGGAAATGACCTCGTGGACTTGCGCGACCATGAAATTCGCAGCCGGATTCTGATGCGCTATTTAGAAAGCGACTATTCGCAGGGGCTGGTCCAGCGCCAGGGCGAGATCGACAGCATCTGGAAGACCATATGGAACGACCCGGGCCACTGGCGGGCCGCTGATTGACGCTCATGGCACGCATGCCGCCGCCTATGCAGAGGACGGCCAGCAGGAAGCCGCCGACGTCCTGCAACGACTGCGGGCGATTTCCGGGCACAAAATACCCGATATCGCGTCGGTCAAGGACTCCGGCGATGTCGTGAAGATCATCGGACTGATCCTGAACACGGCAAAGCGCGACGTGGAGGCCTGGGGCGGCACGCTGTATTTTGCGCCGATCTGGGGCGCGGCGTATTATCGCCTTGGTATATTGCCGCCGCATATCGACGGGGTCATGGCGGCGGCCCGGGCGGCCGGATTACCTTTCATTGATGTCGACGGGGCGCTCAAGGCCAGTGGCGACCACGATCTTTTCTTTCCGGTGACGAAAGATATGCCGCATCACAATTCCAATGGCTACGAACTGTTTGCGGACGGGATTATCGCAACGCTCGCGCCCAAAACGGGGATCTATATCGCCGAGGCGACCTTTGGCGGCAACTGCAAGGGTGTCCCGCTACCGCCGCCCGCCATCAATATTGCCCGGGACGGCAATGCGACACGCGGCGTTTCCGACGCCTGCACCGGAGAGCAGGAATGTACGTTCAGGTCAGTCAATGCCCTTGTCGGCGGGGATCCGGCCGGGGGCTGCGTCAAGGATTTTTCGGCAACCTGGATGTGTCTGGAATCGAAGCTTGTCGACAGGGTCTATGTGGACAGCAACGAGACCGGTAAATCGCAGGTCACCCTGCGCTGCGAGAACGGCAAGCCGGCCCACCTCATTTCAGCCGCCGGCACCGGCGGCGTCTCCGGCACGCCGTCGCAACCGGCTCCAGCGCCAACAGTTGCAGCCGCCCCCGTGCCAGTAGCCGCCCCAACGGCCCTGCCACCCACGCCGTCGGAACCCACGCCCACGGCGATTGCCGGGGAGATTTCAGGCAGCCCGGTCAACCGAACGGAATCGGATTACGTATCCTATGTGGGTCTCGGCAACCGCGTTGCACCCGATGGCGCCCCCTCCCTAGCCGAAACCGCGAGTATCATGGGCCGTGAAATTGTCCCCGCGGCGCGGGACAGCCGGTACCGGATCACCGTCGACATACCGGCATACGCAAACAGCAGCGCCGAACTCGTTGTCGGCATTTTCTATATCGGCAGTTCCCGCGCGGTCGCATACCAGCGCCTGCCAATTGGCCATAGCCAAACGCAGGCAACGGCCAGAATCGTCCATGAATTCGACATTGCCGGGATCCCCCGGCTGGGCCTCGATATTCGCGTCGGTATCGGCGCGGGCGGTACCGTGTATCTCAACGGGACTGAACAGGGCCAGAACGATTCCGTTCCCAGACCGCGGCTGATCGTCGAGGAATTCTCCGCACAATAGGCCAGTCTGCCACTGACTCCCCTGCGATCTATCCCGCGGAAACGACCGGCTGTGACAGAATCCACAGGCTGACCATCGTATAGCCGACCATCAGCGCCAGCATCGGCGCCTGACTGCGCAGGGCCGCAGGCGCGGTCGAAAACACGCGCATCGCCATCCGGTGCGATAGATACACGGCAATCAGATGGCCGATAACGATGGAGGCCACAGAGAGATACCAGACGGCGCGGGCGCCGATAATGCCAATATCGGTTTTGTAACCGGCGCTGCCGAATAGATCCCAGCCGAAACCGAAGGGGTCCGATGCCAGCGGAATGATCGCCTGTCCGGAAATCAGTAAATAGGACAGGTAATGCGCAAGGTGATAAGCGATGGCGATCGGCACCAGCGGCAGCACGAAGCTGCCGACCAAGCGTGACACCGGTATCTCCTGCTCCGCCAGGGCCATCAACCGGCAGCACATAAGATAGACGGTAACAAAGCCCAGCAGGAACACCAGCATGGCCAGGGTCTTGAACGATTTCAGCGGGTTCAGTCCGAATTCCGTCAGCGGCTGTGCTACAGGCCCCGCCAGCAGGCCCTGCAGCAGTTCGGCCCATGCTGGCGTCTCCAAAAAACCGTCGAAAGTGACGGTGGACAGGATCAGCAGCACGAATACGGTATAGGAAAGGGATACCGGCGTTTCCGTCAGCAGCGCGACGGCGGGTGGACGCAAGGCCAACCCGCCCTGCCCCCTCCGACCCAGCGGCGCAAAGCGTCCGAACAGTGCGAAAATCGCCGAAAACGCCTCGCCGTGGTTCAGCCATGCCCGGGCGCCGAACAATGCCATGCCGCCCCATGTCACAACGGAATACATAATGATCAGGAGAGCGAGTTGGTGCGGCGATTCACCGGATTCAGACACCAGTTCCAGCCAGGCGAAAGCCCAGAACAGCAAAACTGCCGGCCACATGCCAAGCCATTCGGGAAATTCCCGCACATCGTCATTGCGCCGGGCAACCCAGCTGTAGATCGTCGACCAGGGATTGACGAGCGACCAAAGGTCGCCGCATAGCGCGCAGCAATAGGCAATGCCGATCCAGCCGACGATCCAGACCGTCACCGGGGCGATATTGCGTTGCGGATTGTCGACCCCGAATAATCCGGCCGCGACCACCAGGAAGAACAGGCCGACGAAGAAGACCCGCAGCAGGGCCACGGCGACCGGACCGCACAGCAAACGGCCCGCTGCCATATCCGACAAGCTGACTTCGGCGGACGAAATGGTCCTCTCGTCCTGCCGTCGCAGGAACAGCGCCATTACCGCGAAGGAAAGCGCAACCGTGGCGCCCGCTCCGATCAAGTAAAGCCCCAGGGGGACCGGGAGGTCGTAACGCTGCCCGAAAGCATGCGCCGCCGCGGCGTCCGGGATCAAAACGGCGGCAATGGCAATGATCGACGCGGCAAGTTCAAGGCCCTGGCGACGCGCCTTCACGGGATCAGTCCGGGTGGACTTCGATATACAACAGCGCCGCGTGGCCGTGCCCGGCGCCGTGGCTGGTCAGGGGAAAACGACCGCTGGCATGGGCCTGGAACGGCGTCGTTACCGGTTTGCCCGGCTGCAACCTGACCTCGAGATCGTAACCATGCAGGTGCAGATCCATCGCGGTATCGGATTGCCACTCGAACGTGACGGTATCGCCCTGGGTCAGCCTGATCACATCGGCACCGACCGGCTTGCCAGCGGCGAAACGGATTTCCACGCGCTTCGCTTCCGCAGCCCACGATCCCCGGGTAGCGGCAAGCACCGTCATGCCGGCCAGCAACTTCAGAAAATACCGTCGTGGATGCCTGTGCATTCGAACCAGCCTGTCTGCGTTACATGACCGACGACAGGCGATCCAGCGCACCGGCGAGCTTCGCCCGCGTCGCCTGCTCGGCGGCAAGGCGTTCGCGTTGCTCCTCGACGACGCTCTCGGGCGCCTTGGCCATGAACTGGGCGTTGCCCAGTTTCTTCTCCAGCTTCATCGCCTCGCCTTCGGTTTTGGCGATGGCCTTCTCCAGCCGCGCCTTTTCCTGCGCGATATCGATGACCTCTGCAATCAGCAGCGCTGCGATGGCCTCACCATGCACCAGTTGCACCGCGCCCTTGGGAATTTCATTGCTGGGAACAACGCTTTCCAGACGTGCCAGCCGGGTCAGCAGTGCATTATGGCGTTCCAGCCATACGAGGCTGGTGGCGTTCGCGTCCGTCAGGCGCACCGGAATCTTGGCGCCCGGCGGCACGTTCATTTCCGACCGCAGCGAGCGGATACCGGTGATCAGCCCGATCACCCATTCCATTTCCGCCCGCGCATCCGCATCGGCGAGTTCGTCACCCAGCGCCGGCCAGGTTTCATCGATCAGCAATTCGCTGTCGCCGAACCGGGTCCACAACTCCTCGGTCACGAAGGGCACGAAGGGGTGCAGCATCTTCAATGTCTGCGCCAGCACCCAGGCGGTCGTCGCCTGGGTTTCCGCCTGCGCCGCCGCATCGTCGCCGGTCACCAGCGGCTTGGACAATTCCACATACCAGTCGCAGAACGTACCCCAGGTGAACTGATACAGGATCTGAGCGGCATCGTTGAACCGGTACACGGCAAGCGCATCCGACACCTCCCGCGCGCAACGCGCGGTCTCGCCGACCATCCAGCGGTTCAGCGTCTGCCTGCAGGCCGCCGGGTCGTAGCCCGGCGCCATCACGCAGCCGTTGATTTCGCAGAACCGCGCCGCATTCCACAGTTTGGTCACGAAGTTCCGCGATCCTTCGACCCGTTGCTCCGACAGCTTGATATCCCGACCGGGCGCCGCCAGCGACGCCAGGGTAAAGCGCAGCGCATCGCCACCGAACTGGTCGATCAGTTCCAGCGGGTCGATGACATTGCCCTTCGACTTGGACATCTTCTGGCCCTGCTCGTCGCGCACCAGCGCATGCACATAGACCGTGTGGAAGGGTGGCGCCTTCATGAAATGGATACCCAGCATCATCATCCGGGCGACCCAGAAGAAGATGATATCGAAACCGGTGACCAGCACGTCGGTCGGATAATAGCGCGCCAGTTCCGGCGTCTCCTCCGGCCAGCCCAGGGTCGAGAACGGCCACAATCCGGACGAAAACCAGGTGTCCAGAACGTCTTCGTCCTGGGTCAGTTCGACAGCCTTGCCGTAATGCGCGTTTGCCGCCGCCTGCGCTTCCGCCTCGTCCATGGCGACGAAGAATTCACCATCGGGGCCATACCAGGCCGGGATGCGGTGGCCCCACCACAACTGGCGCGAAATGCACCAGGGCTGAATGTTGCGCATCCATTCGAAGTAGGTGTTCTCCCAGTTCTTGGGCACGAAACG
>JAQCHR010000259.1 GCA_027619655.1 Pseudomonadota bacterium | reverse complement strand
ATCTCGAACGCGACATCGAGGACGCGATTGACCCGACCGGCGAGATGTCCCATTCGATCCGCGATATCGAAAAGTCGATGCAGACGCCGGAAAAACTGCCCGGCGCCACGCAGGCTTCCATCGTGAAGCCCGAAAAACCGGTGGAAACCGACGGGGCGCCGCCGGCCGCTCCGACCAGCAAACCCGCGGGCGAACAGGGATGACGGACGATCCGGCGGAAACCGGCGACGAAGGCAAGATGTCGCTGCTCGAGCACCTGGTGGAACTGCGGACCCGGCTTATGTGGTCGGTCGGCTCCTTCGTCATCTGTTTCTTCGTCGCCTATTACTTTGCAAACCCGGTATTCAATTTCCTGGTGCAGCCGCTGGCTGACATGTGGGTCAACGATGCGCATCCGCGGCGTCTGATCTTCACGGCGATGCAGGAAAAATTCTTCACTGACCTGAAGATCGCCTTTTTTGTCGGCGCCTTCATCTCTTTCCCGGTTGTTGCGATCCAGGTCTGGCTGTTCGTGGCGCCAGGCCTGTACAAGAATGAAAAGCGCGCTTTCCTGCCGTTTTTATTCGCGACGCCGGTGCTGTTCTTCGCGGGCGGCGCCTTTGTGTATTATCTTGTCCTGCCGGTCGCGTGGAATTTCTTCGCCAGTTTCGAGCAGGCCGCTGCGGCGGGCAATCTGGCGATCGAACTGGAACCGAAGGTCGATCAGTATCTTTCGCTCGTCATGCAACTGATTTTTGCGTTCGGGTTATGTTTCGAGTTGCCCGTCATCCTCACCCTGCTGGCGCGGATCGGCTTCATTTCATCCGCGGGGATGCGCAAGAACCGCCGCTACGCAATCCTCATCGCCTTTGTCGCCGCGGCGGTACTGACGCCGCCCGACCCGATCAGCCAGCTTGGCCTCGCGATCCCCATCATCTTTCTGTATGAAATTTCGATCCTCTGCGCGCGTCTGACCGAAAAACGGCAGCAGAAGGAAGCTGCGGAAGCCGACGAAACCCCGGCCTGACGCTTGAATCTCAACGTCTTTTGACATGTGGACGTGCCGACGGGGCTTGACCTATAAACGCGATTCAGCGCGTATCATGCTGCTGGGAAGCCGTCCCGACCGCAAGAGGGCCAGATGCACGATTTACGTTACATTCGCGAAACGCCGGAAGCCTTTGACCGGGGGCTCGCCCGGCGTGGATTGCAGCCGATGTCGCCGGAAGTCCTGGCGCTCGATTTACGGCGCCGCGCGACGCAGACCGCGCTGCAGGAAATGCTGCAGCGGCGCAATGAAGCCTCCAGACAGGTCGGGCTGGCAAAGCGCAGCGGCGAGAATGCGGACGCCCTGATCGCCGAGGTCCAGAGCCTGAAGGATGGCATCGCCGCCGGCGAGGAAGAAACCAAGGCGCTGGAAGCGCAGCTGAAGTCGGTCCTCGAGGAACTGCCAAACCTGCCGGCCGATGACGTGCCGGAGGGCGGTGGCGAGGCCGACAATGTCGAACTGCGCCAGACCGGCGAAAAGCCGGCGCTCGATTTTGCGGCGCGGGAGCACTTCGATATCGGCGAATCCCTCGGAATGATGGATTTCGAAGGTGCGGCAGCCCTGTCCGGGTCGCGCTTTGTGGTGTTGCGCGGCGCGCTGGCGCGGATGGAGCGCGCGCTCGGCAATTTCATGGTCGACCTGCATACGACGGAACATGGTTTCGCCGAGATTTCGCCACCGGCGCTGGTGCGCGAAAACGCCCTGTACGGCACCGGGCAATTGCCGAAATTCGCCGAGGACCTGTATCGCACCACGGATGATTACTGGCTGATCCCGACGGCCGAGGTGCCGCTGACCAACCTGTCGTCGGAGGCGCTGTACGTTGAAGAGGCGCTGCCGCAGCGCCTGACGGCCTGGACCCAGTGTTTCCGGTCGGAAGCGGGGGCTGCGGGCAAGGATACCCGCGGCATGCTGCGCCAGCACCAGTTCGGCAAGGTGGAGATGGTCTGCATCACGCATCCGGACCAGTCCGACGCGGAACTGGAACGCATGACCGGATGCGCCGAAGAAGTGCTGAAACGCCTTGGCCTGCATTACCGGGTCGTGGCGCTGTGTACCGGCGATATGGGATTCAGCGCGCGCAAAACCTATGATATAGAGGTCTGGCTGCCGGGGCAGGGCGCCTATCGCGAGATTTCGAGCTGTTCGAACTGCGGCGATTTTCAGGCGCGTCGGATGAATGCGCGGTTCCGGTCGAAGGGCGAAAAGGGCACGCGTTTCGTGCATACGCTGAACGGGTCCGGCATCGCCATCGGGCGCGCCCTGATCGCCGTCCTGGAAAATTACCAGAACGCCGATGGCAGCGTGACGGTACCGGAAGTATTGCGGCCCTATATGGGCGGGATTGAACGTATCGAAGCAGCAAGGGACGCCTGATCATGGCCGAGGCAGGGGTATTGCCGACACGGATTCTCGTCGTAAACGATGACGGGATCAATGCGCCCGGGTTGAAGGTCCTCGAACGGATCGCCAGGACCCTTGCCGATGATGTCTGGGTCGTGGCGCCGGAAACCGAGCAGAGCGGCGCTGGGCATTCGCTGACCCTGACCCAGCCGCTGCGCTTGCGAAAACTGTCCCGCCGGCGCTTTGCGCTGACCGGCAGCCCGACCGATTGCGTGCTGTTCGCGGTTTCCCAGCTGATGAAGGATTCGCCGCCCGATCTGGTGCTCTCCGGGATCAATCGCGGCGCGAATGTCGGCGACGACGTGACCTATTCGGGCACCATCGCCGGGGCGATGGAGGCGACTATCCTGAATATCCCTGCCATTGCGCTGAGCCAGGAGACCAATGACGAGAAAATCGCCCATTGGCCGACGACGGAAGCCTTCGCGCCGGGCATCATCCGGCAGTTGCTTGAGGCCGGCTGGTCGTCCGAAGTGCTGATGAACGTCAACTTTCCCGACTGTAATCCGGAGGACGTGGCCGGTGTCAGTGTCGTCGCCCAGGGCCATCGCAAGGCCGGCTATGACATAAGGGAAATGATGGATCCCCGGCAGATCACCTATTACTGGATCGGTCCGGCGGTCAACCGGGAGGTTCGCGCGGGAAATACCGATTATCAGGCCCTGGAACGCAACGAGATTTCGATAACGCCGCTGCACATGAACCTGACGCATCAGGGTGCCTTGCGTGGCCTGAAGAAATTCTTTCCATGACCTCGGCGTCGAAGAAGATCCGGCTCATTCTCAGCCTGCGGCAGAGCGGCATCATCGATACCGCCCTGCTGACGGCGATGGAGCGCGTGCCGCGCGAGTTGTTCGTGCCCGAAGCGTTCAGCGACCGGGCCTATGAGGATACCGCCCTGCCGATCGGGCATGGCCAGACGGTCAGCCGCCCGCGGATCGTTGCCCAGATGATCGAGGCGCTGGATGTGGATGACCGGGTGAAAGTTCTGGAAATCGGTACCGGATCCGGATACCAGACGGCGATACTGTCGCATCTGTGCCGCCGGGTTTACTCCATCGAGCGGCACCGCGAATTGCTGCGCGGCGCCGAACAGCGTTTTACGGCGCTGGGCCGGCGCAATATTACCACGAGGGCCGGTGACGGCTGGCGCGGCTGGCCGGAGCAGGCACCGTTCACCCATATTATTGTCTGTGCGGCGGCACCGGAAATTCCGCCGATTCTTTCCGGCCAACTGGCCGTCGGCGGCGTGCTGGTCATTCCGGTCGGCGATGAGCGCCATGAGCAGCGCATCCTGCGCGTGACCCGCACCGAAGACGGGCTGGATACGCATGATTGCGGGCCGGTCCGCTTCCTGCCGCTGGTCGAAGGCATGCCGGTCGCCCCGGGCGCATCCGGGCAGGCGGAGTCTCGATAGGGGCGGCCATGATCTCGCGAAAGCGCCGTTTTCCCAATCCCTTCCATGCCGCTGTCGCGGTGGCGATGTCGGCGCTGGTCGTGGCGGCGTGTTCGTCGGGCCCCTTCACCAGGCCGGCCCGTGTGGTGCTGTATGACGAGCGCAATCGCGTGAATGCGGCGCCGCCGGCGGCGCAAGCATCGCGGGCGGCCCCATCGCAGGGTAGCGTTACATCCGTGGCGCAAACCGAGCTGCCGCCGGCCACGCCTTCGTCGCGCTATTCGGGTCTGCATCAGGTGCGCAGCGGCGAAACCGTTTATGCCGTGGCCAGCGATTACCGTGTTCCCATTCGCAGTGTTATCGAATTGAACAACCTGCAGGCGCCCTACGTCCTGCGGCCCGGCCAGACATTGCGCGTCCCGGTGTCACGGGATCATATCGTACAGTCCGGCGATACGCTTTACGGCATTTCGCGAACCTATGGGGTGGCGATGAACGCACTGGTGCGGCTGAACGATATTCCGCCGCCCTACACGATTGTCGCGGGGCGCAGCCTGCGCCTGCCCGAGCCGGTGCAGGAAGACGGAACCGCCGCATCCGCGCCCGCCACGGCGGCGGAGACTGCCGGCGGGCGCCCGGAGGAGGCGCCGTCGCCGTCGGAAGAGAGCAGCGGATCGGTAACCGGGCCTTCAGCGACGCCACCCCCGGCGCAACAGGCGGCGGTCAATCCCTCGGTGCCGATGCCGCCGCCGCGTTCGGGACGGACATTCCTGTTGCCGGTCCGGGGAAAACTGATTTCCTCCTTCGGTTCCCAGGGGCAGGGGCTGCACAATGACGGGGTCAATATTGCCGCCGCGCGCGGTACACCGGTCCGGGCCGCGGAAAACGGCATCGTCGTGTATAGCGGCAATGCGCTGCTCGGCTTTGGCAACATGATCCTGATCCGCCATGCGGATGGCTTCATGACCGCCTATGCCCATAACGACACGATCGACGTGAAGCGCGGCGATACGGTGCGGCGCGGGCAGGCGATTGCGACCGTGGGCAGCACCGGCAGCGTTTCCACGCCGCAGTTGCATTTCGAGGTCCGCAAGGGGAAATCGGCGGTCGACCCGGCGAAATACCTGCCGAATCTGGAATCGGGCTAAAACGGTTAGCCGATATGCTTGCCCAGGCGTCCGGCGAGGTCCTGGATATACTGCCAGGCGACGCGGCCGGAACGCGCGCCCCGGGTCATTGACCATTCGATCGCTTCGGCGCGCCATTCGGCTTCGCCGATGTCCAGCCCGAAATGCTTCACATAGCCGTCGATCATCGCGAAATAGGTGTCCTGGTCGTTGTTGTGGAACCCGAGCCACAGGCCGAACCGGTCCGACAGCGACACCTTTTCCTCGACGGCTTCCGACGGGTTGATTGCCGTGGAACGCTCGTTGTCGATCATGTCGCGCGACAGCAGGTGCCGCCGGTTGGAGGTGGCGTAGAAAATCACATTGGCAGGCCGTCCCTCGATCCCGCCTTCCAGGATGGCCTTCAGCGACTTGTAGCTGGCGTCGTCGCCGTCGAAGGACAGATCGTCGCAGAACAGGATGGTGCGGCGCGCGCTTTCGCGCAGATAGGTCAGCAGCCGCGGCAGGGAAGGAATATCCTCGCGGTGGATTTCGACCAGCGCCAGGCTGCCCGGCGCCTTGCCGACGATGTCGCCATGCACCGCCTTGACCAGCGAGCTTTTGCCGGTGCCGCGCGCGCCCCACAGCAGGGCATTGTTGGCCGGCAGCCCTTCGGTAAAGCGCATGGTGTTCTCATGCAGCGTATTGCGCTGGCGTTCGATACCCTGCAGCAGGGAGATATCGAGCCGGTTGACCTCCCGCACGGGTTCCAGCCTGCCGCTTTCGGTGTGCCAGACGAAGGCATCGGCGCAATCGAAGTCGGTCGCGGGGGCGGGGGCCGGCGCCAGGCGCTCCAGGCTGTCCGCAATGCGGGAAAGCAGGGTGACGATATCCTGATCGGACATTTTTGGTTTTCCGAAAGTGGTGAAACAGG
>JAQCHR010000258.1 GCA_027619655.1 Pseudomonadota bacterium | reverse complement strand
ATGAATATCAGGGGTTGACCTTCAACCTGCTGGATACGCCGGGCCATGAGGATTTCAGCGAGGATACCTACCGCACGCTGACGGCGGTCGATTCCGCCGTGATGGTCCTGGATGCGGCGAAGGGCATTGAAACCCAGACCCGCAAGCTGTTCGAGGTCTGCCGGCTGCGCGACATGCCCATCGTGACCTTCATCAACAAGCTGGACCGCGAATCCCGCGACCCGTTCGAACTGCTGGACGAAATCGAGCAGACGCTGCAGATCGACGTCACGCCGGCGAGCTGGCCCATCGGCATGGGGCGCAGCTTCCTGGGCTGCTATGACCTGATCCGCGACCGGCTGCTGATGTTCGACCGCAATTCCACCGACAAGCTGGACGAAGGCCGCGCCTGCAACGGCCTGGACGATCCGAAGCTGGACGAACTGCTGCCGGCGGAAGCGGTGCTGCAGTTGCGCGAGGAAGTGAACATGGCCCGGGAGCTGTGCTCCAAATTCGACCTCGAGGCTTATCGCGAGGGCAACCTGACGCCGGTCTATTTCGGCAGTGCCGTGAATAATTTCGGCGTCCGCGAATTGCTGGACGGGCTGGCCAAATCGGCGCCGACGCCGCTGACCCAGCCGACATCGACCCGTGCGGTCGCGCCGGACGAGGAAAAGGTCAGCGGGTTCGTGTTCAAGATCCAGGCGAACATGGATCCCAAGCACCGCGACCGGATCGCCTTCGTGCGGCTGTGTTCGGGCCATTTCAAACGCGGCATGAAGCTGCATCACGTGCGCAGCGGCAAGGCGCTGAACATGCACAATCCGGTGCTGTTCCTCGCGCGCGACCGGGAACTGGCGGAGGAAGCCTGGCCCGGCGACATCATCGGCGTGCCGAACCATGGCAACCTGCGGATCGGCGACGCGCTGACCGAGGGGGAGGACCTGCAGTTTACCGGCATCCCCAGCTTCGCACCCGAACTGCTGCGCCGCGCCCGCCCGGAAGACCCGATGCGCGCCAAGCACCTGGAACGCGCCCTGCGGCAATTGTCCGAAGAAGGGGTCGGGCAGGCGTTCAAGGCGCGGCTGGGCTCCGACTGGATCGTCGGGGTCGTGGGTGCGCTGCAATTCGATGTCATGGCCGACCGGATCCGGACCGAATACGACGTGCCGGTCCGCTTCGAGCCGACGCAGCTTTATACCGCGCGCTGGGTCGTCGCGAACGATCCGCGCAAGCTGAAGGAATTCGCCGACGCCAACCGGTCCAGCCTGGCGGACGACCATGACGATGCGCTGGTCTTCCTGGCGCGGAACGCCTGGGCGCTGGGCAAGGCGGAGGAAGACTGGCCCGATATCCGCTTCCTGAAGACCCGCGAACAGACCATGACGTCCTGATCGCCCGCTTATTCCGGCGGCGGTGCGGCTTTGCCGGGGATCAGGAACCAGAGGAAGGCAACGACCTGGATCGCGAGGACGGCCCCGAAGGCGGCGGTGTAGCCGATTTTCTGGTATCCGCCGTTCGCGTCCGGCGGCCAGAGGTCGATGATCCAGCCGATGGCCGATTGCGCGAAAAACACCCCGCCGAAGGCGAGCAGGTTCAGCGCCGTGATCGCCCGCCCGGAATAATGCGGCGGGAAATAGCGGGTCAGCTGGGTATAGGCCAGCACGGTGAAGTTCATCGTCAGCCCGAAGATCACCCAGGGCCATAACCCCGTCGGCGCGACCTGGAAGACCACGGCGCCCTGCGCCGCCATGAAGATCAGGGTCGCACTGCCCATCACCTGGCTCAGCGTGAAGCCCCGCCGTTCGAACAGGTCGGTGACGACGCCGCAGGCGACGAAACCCACGGTCATGATCGCGTTCAGGATGAACAGGTGTTCGGCGATGGCGTCCCGGGAATAGCCGGCGACATCGCGCAGCCAGGGGCCGGCCCAGAGTGACTGGATCGCCATGTTGGCGGACAGCGCGGTCACGGCAATCGGCGCGAGGCGCCAGAACAGCCGGCTGGTGTAGATATGGCCGATCCCGGCCAACTGGTCGCGCAGCGACGGCGGCGCCACCGGACCGGCCTTCTTTTCCGGCACGGTCAGGAAGATGATGCTGGACACGCAGATCGTGGCCGCGGCCAGGCCGACAAACACGCCGCGCCAGTCGGTGTAATGCAGCGCGAATTCCAGCGGCACGGTGGAGGAGACCGCGCCCAGCCCGCCCATCGCCATGAAACAGCCATTGACCAGCGGCCAGCGGTTCTGCGGAAACCAGATCGTGATCGCCTTGAACGAGGACATCAGCCCCCCCGCGACGCCCAGGCCGATCATGGCGCGGGCCAGGATGAGGGTGATCTTGCTGTCGCCGATGGAGAACAGGAACGCCCCCAGGGCCGCCGCCAGCAGGAAGGCCGCCTGCACCCGGCGCGGCCCGAACCGGTCCAGCAGCATGCCCAGCGGGATCTGGAAGGCGGCGAAGGCGAAGAAATAGGCCGAGGTCATGAGGCCCAGGTCGCCCGCGCTCAGGTTCACCTCGCTGACCAGTTGCGGGGCGATGATCGCGTTGATCGAGCGGTACAGGTAGGACAGGAAATATCCGCCCGCGAAGGGCAGGAACACCGTCGCCACCAGCCGCACGATACCCGGCGGCCTGTCTTCCGCTGTCGTTGCCGTGGTTGCCGTCATGGCGTCGCCATCGCAATTTCCCGGATCATCTTGTTCAGGATGGCATGGGCGAAACGCTGCCGGCCATTCGCTGTCATGGCAAAGGCGCCAGGGCCGCCGATGATATCGAGCTGATAGTGTTGCAGCAACGCCTCGCCGGACATGCCGGGGAAGCGCCCGCCATCCGCCGCGACGACAAGGGCGTTGATCGTGATGCCCTCGCCAATAGCCAGGGCGCGGACGGGCGCTAGCGGCTGGCCGTTCATCTGCGGGCCGTCGCCGGAAATATCGATGATCTTGCGCGGGCTGGCATGGCCGCTTTCCCGGATCAGGCGGGCCGAATAGTCGATGGCGTTGCTGATCGAGTTGTATCCGTATGCGACGCGCGGGGCGGCCAGCAGCCTGTCGGCGAAATCCCGGGCCGATGCCGCATCGCGAATGACCGTCCAGTCGACGATGGTGTGCTGCGATTCAGGCGCGCCCCATTCGACGAAGGCAATGGCGATCGCCTGATGATACCCGGACCGGATCGCGTTCAGCACGCGCTCGTCGGTGATGGCGGCGGCATACCCGGCTCGCTGCAGGCGGAATTCGTCGTCGTCGATGGAGCCGGAGCCGTCGGCGGCGAGTACGAGCTGGAGGTCGACCTCTTCCGAAAGCGCGCTCCGCAGCGGCAGCGCCGACCAGGCGATGGCGAGGAAAAGCAGGGCAAGGCGTCGAAGGGTCATATGCGCCTCCGTGTCGTGGCTCGCGGGCTCAGCGGCCCTCGATGACCAGGTTGAACGAAATCGATGAATCGAGGCCACCGACAAGGATCTGGTTGACGCCGAGCTTCAGCGGCGCGCTGTCGGAACCCTCGAAGGGCGCGATGCGGGTGCCGTTGACCAGTGTGCCCAGCACGCTGCCTAGGTCACGCAGGGTCAGGCGGCCATGATCGTCCTCGATGACGAAATGCATCGGCGCCATTTCGTAGGGCTTCGTGGTCAGCAGCAACAACTCCGCCTGGGTCTTGCTGGGCGGTTCGCCGGCGACGGCGCGGCGGCCGACCCGGAAGGGCAGGCGGTCGATGACGATTCCGTCCCGCCCGATCTGTGATTCGACCGCGGGCGTGCCGGGCAGCAGCTTGATTTCCGAAACGCCCGCCACTGCGACGCCGGCGTGGATTTCCCCTTCATAGACCCGCTGGGTCACGTCGCTCAGCCGTTCGCAGAGCATGCGCAGGATGTTCAGCGCCATCGGGTTTTCGCCGCCGAAGGCCGCGTCGAAATCCGCCCTGGTGATCACGATCAGGGTCGTGTCCGTCCGGGCCCGGGTGGTGGTGGAACGCGCCCGGTTGCGGATGATGCCCACCTCGCCGAAAATCTGCCCGGCTCTCAGCACCGCCAGCGGGACGGTGGTTTCGCCCGCCGCGCGTTCGACCGCCACCTCGCCGTCGACGATGACGAAGGCCGCATTGCTGGCATCGCCCTCGCGGTAGATGACGGTGCCGGCGGGGTAGGGGACTTCCTTCATCGCGCCATGCCCCGCCGCATGTTCTAGACCGCCCCGGCTTCCCGCAGCGCCGCGATTTCGCCCGCGCTGTGCCCGAGTTCGCCCAGTATCTCGTCCGTATGCTCGCCAAGCTGCGGCGGCCGCCGGCGGATCGATCCGGGCGTCTGCGACAGCTTGATGGGCGTGTCGATCATCGGCGCCGGGGTCGGCAGGCCCGGATAGTCGGTCATCTTCAGGAACCCGGCCTGCTGGATATGCTCGTTCTCCAGCGATTGCTGCAGGGTCAGCACCGGGGCGGCGGGCAGCCTGGCGCCTTCCAGTTCGGCCAGCGCTTCCTCGGTCGTGCGGGTCGAACACCATTCCTGCATGCGGGCGCTGATGACCTTGCCCACTGCGGCGCGCAATTCGTCATTGGCGTAGCGCGGGTCGGTCAGCCAGTGGTCCTCGCCCATCAGGTTCGCCCAGCGCTTGTGCATGTGCTCGCCCAGGGTCAGCACGATGATTGATCCGTCCTTGGTCTTGTAACTGTCGGATGGCGCGCTGACCTGGCCCAGATTGCCGCTGCCTTCCCGGTTCGGCTTGGCGATGGCCTGTTCGATCATGGCCGAATTGCCGTTGGCCAGCGCCGTATGCAGCAGCGACCCCTGCACGCGCTGGCCCTGGCCGGTTGCCTTGTGATGCATGATCGCCGCCATGGTGCCCAGCGCGGCCAGCGTGGCGGTGCCATAATCGACCCAGGGGAAATACGACCGGGTCGGCTGTCCCGGCTGGCCCGACAGGTGCATCGCGCCGGACATCGCCTGCGCCACCAGGTCGAACCCGACCTTGGTCGCATAGGGGCCGGTGGTGCCGAAGGCGGTTGCCGACACCAGGATGATGTCCGGCTTGATCGATGTCAGGGTCTCGTAATCGAGCCCCAGCGCCTTGAGCGCCTTTTCCGGCAGGTTGGCGACGACGACATCGGCCTGCGCCAGCATGCGCTGCTGGATTTCCCGGCCTTCCGGCCTGGTCGGGTCGAGCGTCATGCCCCGCTTGTTGCGGTTCATCTGCAGGTACATCGCCCCGGCATTGTCCTCTTTGCTCATCGGCAGGACATGGCGGTCCTCGCTGCCGCCGCGCTTGTCGATGCGGATGACATCGGCGCCGAAATCGCCCAGCAGCGCCGCACACCACGGGCCGGCGATGTAGCGGCCGAAATCGAGTACGCGGATACCGTCCAGAACGCCGGTCATGGTCAGATCTTCACGAAGACATCGCCGCCTTCGACCTTGACCTCGAAGGTCTTCAGGTCGTCCACGATGGGCGCGCAGAGACCTTCGCCGGTCTTGATGTTGAAGCGGCCCTCATGCAGCGGGCACTCGATTTCCTCGCCGTCCTGGAAGCCGTCGGCCATGGAGGCATAGGCGTGGGTGCAGATGTTGTCGGTGCAGTAGATATCGCCATCGACGTTGTAGAGGGCGATTTCCTCGCCGGCGACCTTGTACTTCTTCGGCTCGTCCGGCTTGATGTCGCTCGCGGGGGCAACAAGTTGCCAGGTCGGTTCCGTCATGTCCCTTTTCCTCCACACCCAGATATTGGTTCGAAGCGCCCTGTCGGCGGCGCCGGGCGGAAAATATAGATTTCGGCCCGGGCTATTCCTAGTCTATTTATGGCGGCCCCGCATTTCCGCCGGGGACAAGGGGCCGCGTTCCGCCGGCCCGGGGCACGGGCCGGCTGGCATGATACTCGGCGAACTCGATCATATCGCGGCA
>JAQCHR010000257.1 GCA_027619655.1 Pseudomonadota bacterium | reverse complement strand
GCATGACCAAATTGAGGACGCGATCCTGCGGGAAAAAAAGATCAAGCGCTGGCGGCGCGACTGGAAACTTGCGCTGATCGAACAGGATAATCCGGATTGGCAGGACTTGTATGCCGGGCTATCGGGCTAGACGGGCAGCCGCGGGTCCAGGCAGAAACCGCACCGCCTAGGCGATGCCGAACTGTTCCAGCGCCGCCGCGAAGTCATCCGCGAAGCCGCTGCCCTTTTTCATGATGGCGACGGACATGGGCAGCCGCCGCAGCGTCGCGTCATTGGCGTCGGAACTGGTCAGCAGGGCAAAGGGGATCGCCTCCGTCGACTGGATCACCGCCAGCGCGGAGGCGAGGTCGACGCCGCTCATCTCGTCCAGCACGCCGGAGGAAATGATCATGTCGGGCCGGGTCTGGATGGCGAGTTCGAGGGCCTCGAAGGAGCGGGCCGCCATGGAGACGCGGTAACCGCAATTGAGCAACTCGCGCTCCACGATGCGGGCGGCGGTCTTGTTGGTGTCGACGACCAGGATTTCCAGGTCGAGGTGCTGGAAATCCTCCAGGTCCGGCGGGCGCCGCACCGGCAGGGAGCGGAAGAACTCCGCCTCGTTCACCTCGCCGCCGACTTCACCGTCCAGAATGCCGTGCATCACGTCCAGAAAGGTTTCGATATCGTCGACCTGGCTGCCCGTCGGCCCGTCGAGGCCGTCCAGGTAATTGTCCAGCCGGCGCAGCAGCAGCTCGAACAGCGGGCTGTCGATTGAGGCGAGCGAAGCCCGGAGCCGGCTCAGTTTTGACCGGAAAGCGGTCAGGCTCGCCGTGGCATCGCCGCCGCGCATGTTGCTGGCCAGGACCTCGAAGGATGCCAGCTCATCGCGGGCTTCCAGCGCAAAATCCGATTCGACCTGCGCGGTGTAACTGCCTATTGCGTTCATAAGATGTGCCTTCTCTCGGTTTCCCGGCATCTTAAAGGGGATTGCTTCACGGACCGTTAACTGCCGTGCATGGCGCTGCCCGGCTTGACGGCCGCGCCCGGGCGTCCTTGACTGTGGTCCCGGCATTAACCAGAGGAAATCCCGATGCGCGCGGTTGGACTGATGACTCATGGCGGCCCCGACGTCTTGAAAGTGGTTGAGGTGCCCGAAACCCACCCGGGCCCCGGCGAGGTGCGGTTGCGGGTCTTCGCGGCGGCGGTGAATCCGACCGACACGCTGGCGCGCAACGGGTCGCGCGCCGAACAGCAGAGAGTCGATCCGCCGCCCTATATCCCCGGCATGGACGCCGCCGGCGTGATCGATGAGGTCGGCCCTGGCGTCGATACCGGCGTGAAGGTCGGCGACGCGGTGATGGCCATCGTGGTGCCGAAGGGCAGCCACGGCGCCTATCGCGAGCAGATCGTGCTGAACGCCCGTTCGGTCACCCGCGCGCCCGCGGGCCGGAAACCGGAGGAGGCCTGTACCCTGCCGATGAACGGGCTGACCGCGCGGCAATCGCTCGACCTGCTGGCGCTGCAGCCGGGGCAGGTGCTGGCGGTGACCGGGGCGGCGGGGGCCTATGGCGGCTATGTCATCCAGCTGGCGAAGGCGGAGGGGCTGACGGTGATCGCCGATGCCTCCGAAGCCGACGAGGCGCTGGTTCGGTCGCTCGGCGCCGATATCGTGGTGCGCCGGGGCGATGATGTGGCTGACCGTATCCGCGAGCATTTCCCGGACGGGGTGGACGGGTTGGCGGATGGCGCGGTGCTGAATGAAAAGGCGATCCCGGCGGTGCGCGATGGCGGCGCCTTCACCGCCGTACGCGGTTTCACGGGCGACGGCCAGCGCGGTATCCGCTTCGCGCCGACCCAGGTGCGCAATTACGACGGCGAATGGGAGAAGCTGGATACGCTGCGGCGGCAGGCGGAGGCGGGTATCCTGACCCTGCGCGTCGCCGAAACCTACCCGGCGGAACGCGCCGCCGAGGCGCATCGGCGGCTGGAAGCCGGCGGCACGCGGGGGCGGCTCGTCATCTGCTTCTGACTTCGGGCCCGTCGTGCCGCCTCCGGTGGGGGGCTGGACAGACGCGGGGCGCTATGCACTGAATATGCGGGTCGGCCCGGTCGGGCGACCTGCTCGCGTTGCGTGTTCCATATCGAAGGGGAAACCGATGGCGTATGATCTTCTGATCCGTAACGGCCGAATCATCGACGGCTCCGGCATGCCCGGGTATCGCGGCGACATTTCCATCAAGGACGGTAAGATCGCCGAAATCGGCAAGCTGACCGGCGCCGCGGACCGGGTGATCGACGCCGAAGGGCTGGTGGTCGCGCCGGGCTTCATCGATAACCATACCCATTTCGACGCGCAGGTGACCTGGGATCCGCTGTGCTCCAACTCCTGCGATCACGGCGCCACCTCGGTGATCCTGGGCAATTGCTCGCTGTCGCTGGCGCCGGTGCGGCCCGGCACGCGGGAGAAACTGTCCGGCTTCCTGTCCTATGTGGAAGCGATCCCGATGGACGTGCTGAACAAGGTCGATATCTCGTGGGAAAGCGTCTCCGAATACATGGACGTGCTGGACAGCAGGCTCGGCGTCAATGTCGGCAACCTTATGGGCCATTCCGCGATCCGCTATTACGTGATGGGCGATGCGGCACAGGAACGCGCGGCGACCGATGACGAGATCGAGCAGATGCGCACCATCGTCCGCGACGGCATGCTGGCCGGCGCGCTGGGCCTGTCGATCTCGCGCAATGCCGGGCATTTCGATCCCCAGGGCGTGCCGGTCCCGGCGCTGTGGGCGGAGGAAAAGGAAATCTTCGCGATCTGCGACGTGCTGCGCGAACTGGGCACCGGCATCATCCAGAGCGGCGGCGGTAACGGGTCGGAGGTGAAGACGGGCCTGATGAGCCGCCTGTCGGAAGCGACCGGCCGCCCCGTCGTCTACAACACGCTGCTGCACAACCTGAAATATCCGGGGCAATGGAAGGAGCAGATGAAGAAGATCGACGAGACCGTGGCGAGGGGCATCCGCGCCTATCCCATGTGCACGCCGAACGCCATCACCGACTTCTTCAACATGCGCAACTGCCAGTCCTTCCGGGGGCTGCCGACCTGGCATCCGATCCTGATCGCCTCGGATGCGGAAAAGCTGCGCGCCTATGCGGACCCGGAAATCCGCAAGAAGCTGCATGAGGAGGCGGTCGAGTTCAAGATCGACTTCACCCCGACCGGCATTTCCCGCAAATGGTGGGACCACATCACCGTGGCGAACGCGGTGCTGCCCAAGAACAAGGGGCTGGAAGGCAAGACCATCGGCGAAGTCGCGGCGGCGCAGGGCAAAGGCGTCATCGACGCGCTGCTTGACCTCGCCATCGAGGAAAACCTCGATACCGACTTCCTGCAGAGCGAGGTCAATGCGGACGAGGCGGCGGTCGCCGAAATCCTGAACTATCCCAATGCGCTGATCGGGCTGTCCGACGGCGGCGCGCATGTGCAATTCCAGGCCGGGTTCGGCTACAGCACGCGGCTGTTGGCGGAATGGGTGCGCGAGAAAAAGGCCATGTCGCTGGAAACCGCGATCAAGCGGCTGACCTTCGAATCCGCCAATATCTTCGGGCTGCACGACCGAGGGCTGCTGCAGCCGGGCAAGGTTGCGGATATCGTGATCTTCGATCCGGATACGGTGCGGCCGCTGCCGAACGAGGTGGTGCATGATTTCCCAGGCGGTGCGATGCGCATGCGCCAGCCGGCGGAAGGCATCCGCATGACCATCGTCAACGGCAAGGTGCTGATGGAGGACGGCAAGCATGTTGGCGCGCTGCCCGGCCGGCTGCTGCGCAACACCCATTACCAGGCCAATCCGCGCAACTGAACCGGCGGGGGACGGGGAGATGCCGATAGAGGTCGTTCGCGCTTCCGCGCCGGTTGGCGCTGAAATCCACGGGGTAAACCTTGTCGCACCGCTGAGCCCGGAGGGGTTTGCGGAAATAGAGCGCCTGTTCAACGAACACGGCGTGGTCTATTTCCGCCGCCAGTTCCTGTCGCCGGGGCAACTGCTCGATTTCACCGGCCATTTCGGTGAACAGGCGCTCAACACCTTTGCCGAAACGCATGGCGTGCCGGGGCATCCCGGCGTGGTGGTTGTCTCCAATATCGAACAGGGCGGCCGCGACATCGGCGTGAAGCGGGCCGGCGAACGCTGGCACAGCGACATGTGCTACACGGCGAAGCCGCCGCGCGGCACGATCCTGTGCGCCCATGAAGTACCGGTGCAGGACGGGCTGACCCTGGGCGATACCTGCTTCGCGGCCACCCATGCCGCCTATGACGGTCTGCCGGACGTAATGAAACAGCGAATCGAAGGACTGCGCGCGGTATTCGATTTTGCCGGCCGAGTCCGCGCCGTGCCGGTCACCCCGGCGCAGCGCGCCGCCTTCCCGCCGGTCACACACCCGCTGGTCCGCACTCATCCGTTTACCGGCCGCAAATGCCTGTATGTCATGCGCGATGATTGTACCGGGATCGAGGGCATGGATGCCGGTGCGGCGCAGCTGCTGATCGCGGCGCTGGCCGACCACATCATCCGGCCGGAATATGTCTACCGGCACCGCTGGGAACCCGGCGATGTCCTGCTGTGGGACAATTGCACGGTGCAGCACATGGCGATCCAGGATTACGACTTGCCATTGCGTCGGCTGATGTACCGCACGACTTTCGCGGCGGACCAGCCGCCGATGTAATTGCGCGCGTGGCACCAGCCGGAGGCTGTGGAACAATTGCCGGCGAAATGTGTTATTATAATAGCTGATATGGGACATCTGGAAAAACTCAACATCTCCAACCGGGTTATCGTCGCGGCACGGCCACGCCACCGGCGCGATACGGTTGAATACCGCCGCGAAAAGCTGGTTGCGAGCATCGAGGAGCAGATCGAACTGGCCACGCTGGCGCTGGAGGACAAGCCGCTCCAGTTGAAACGCAAACGGGGCCACAGTGTCGTTCCCGTGCGGCCGCGACTGTGGTGGAAGGAAGTTCCCGAAGGGCACCTTTATACCCAGATCTTCTACAACAAGATTCCGCTCAAGCTCGCGCGGCGCGGCACGGCGATCGAGGTCGACAGCCTGAAGAAGCTGCCGGCGGTGTATCGCCGGGTTATCCAGGTGGTGAAGGCGGGCGAACTCGACAAGGCCGTTGAGGCGGCGTCCCGCAAGTCCCGGCCCTGATCGCGCCGCCACGTCCAAACCGTGCGTCGTTTCCGGGCCGCATCAACCTGGCCTTGCTTTTCCGGCTGGCGTGGGATTGCCGGCGTGATACGCTTTGACTGCGTCGAAGCCATGAGAAGCCATCCCCGATGATCACGAACCGTCCCGTCGTCGTTTTCACCGACGACACCGCCAGCCCGGAAGGGGCGGCCCTGTTGCAGGAAACCTGCGATGTGCGAATCCTGCCCGGCGCCTATCCGTCCGAAGCCGTGCTGATCGCGGCCTGCCGCGACGCAAACGCGATCTTCGCCCGGCTCGGCGATGTGACGAAGGGCGTGATCGACGCTGCGCCGAACCTGTCGATCATTTCGCGCCACGGGATCGGCGTCGATTCCGTCGATCTGGACGCGGCCACGAAGCGCGGCGTGATCGTCACGACGACCGGGACGGCGAATGCGGACGCGGTGGCGGAATACACCACCGGGCTGCTGCTGGCGCTGGCGTGCAGCATCCCGCGCGCCGACCGGGAAATGCGCGAGGGGTAGTGGAACCGGCCGCCGCTGATCGGGCTGGAGCTGAAGGGCGGCACGATGGGTATCATCGGGTATGGCAATATCGGCAGCCGCGTCGCCCGTCACGCGCTGGGGCTCGGCATGAAGGTCATCGCCACCGATCCCTATATCGATCCGCCGAAAGCCCCC
>JAQCHR010000256.1 GCA_027619655.1 Pseudomonadota bacterium | reverse complement strand
GATATACCGGTCCCCGATCTTGCCGGACCGGCAGGCCAGCAGGTGGCCCCGGGCGACATCGTCCACATGCACCAGGTTCAGCCCCGTATCGACAAAGGCGGGCATCCGCCCCGCGGCGGCCTCCACGATCATGCGTCCGGTCGGAGTCGGCTTGATGTCCCGGGGACCGACCGGCGTCGAGGGGTTGACGATGACGACCGGGGCGCCTTCCTCCCGAATCAGGCGCTGGACGGCTTCCTCCGCCAGGTATTTGGACCGTTTGTAGTGGCCGATCATGTCATCCAGCGTGACGGGCGTCGATTCGTCGGCGGGCGACCTGTCCCGGTTCAGTCCCAGTGTCGCAACGCTGCTGGTATAGACGATGCGCTCGACGCCGGCGGTCATCGCGGCGCGGATCAGATTCTGCGTGCCGGTGACATTGGCTTCATAAAGTTCCGCGGGGCGCAGTGTCCAAAGCCGATAATCCGCAGCAACATGGTACAGGATAGTGCAGCCATTCATGGCGGCTGCCAGCGATGCCGCGTCGCGCAAATCGCCAATGGCCGTTTCCACCGGCAAGCCGTCTATATTGGCGCGCAGGCTTTCGGGCCGGACAAGGACGCGGACGGATTCGCCCTCTGCCAGCAGGCTGCGGGCGACGGCGGATCCAACGAACCCCGTTGCGCCGGTGACCAGGACCGTCACGCTTTTTTATCTGCGCCCGCGCCCGGCGCCGGGCCCTTGACGTATTCCATGATTGTCATCGCCATGAATATGGGAGTGCCGATGCTGGCGAGAAGCAGGAAGATATCCAGGCCGCCGAACCAGGTTATGGGGCCGACCAGATACATGATGTCCTCGATCTCGAACCCGCCCCAGCTTGGCTGGTCGATGGCGCTGCGGCCGTAGCGCTGGAAGATGCCGATACGCACCGTTACCGTGATGCCGACGGCAGTGGCGGCAACAAATCCGCACAGCATGGCCCAGCCGCCCAGCGCTTCCGCGCCAAGTCCGATGCCGATACCGCAGAACAGGCTGAATTCGAAAATACCGCCGACGATATGGTCGTAGTAATGCCCGAAGACGCTGGTCTGGCCGGTCATGCGCGCCAGTTCGCCGTCCATGTGATCGACGAACTGGGCGAGGACGTAAAGAAGCGCGCCCCAATGCGCCGCTGTCCCGCCGAAGCCCAGCAGGACGCCGCCGCCAACGCCCAGGAAAAGGCTCAGGGTTGTCACCTGGTTCGGTGTTGCCGATGTCCGCGACAGCAGACGCGCGACGGGGCGCGCGAGGCGCTGATCCCATGGGGGTGAAATTTGATGCCAGGCCGTCATTCGGGCAGCGGGACCAGGCGGGGGAAAATGGTTTTCTCCGCATAGACCAGGTCATGCGGGAAATCGATCTCGGTCCAGGGCAGGCCGGTAATGTCCTCGATGCCGAATGTGCCATCGGGCGAGGCGTACAGGATATCGCGGAACGACTGCTCGTAAATGAAATCGGTCCGGCCCGCTTCGATATAGGGGCGCAGGGCCGGCTCGACCCGGCGCGCAATCTCCGACGACAGGCGCAAAAAGCCGATCCATTCGTAGTAGGCATCAAAGGGTGCGGTTGGCAGTTTGTGAAAATCGACAATCCGGCCGTCCTTGAAACAGAGCTTTACCGGGTCATCACCGGGCCGGACATTCCGGTCCATGGCAAAACAGGTCTGGTGGCGCGAATTGACCAGCCTGGCCATCAGCCGGTGATCATACAGGACGTCGCCATCCATGAAGACCGTCGGTCCGGTAAACTCCGCCCGCAGCCCCCACAACGTATACGGCGCGCCCTTATCGTGATCCGCGCAATCCACCGTACGGACGAAATCGCCGGCGCCAATGGCGGCGATTTCCGCACGGATCCGGTCGGCCTGATAGCCGACGCCCATGACCAGTTCGTCGAATCCCAGGTATTTCAGGATTTCCGCATGGCGCTGCAGCAGTGTCTTCCCGCCGAACCGAAGCAGCGTCTTGGGGGGGAAATCAGTTTCCTTTTCGAGTCGTGACCCGACTCCGGCGGCAAGCATGACGGCTTTCATGGGCGGTAATCTTCGCTAGAGGCGCACAGGACCCAGTTTCAGGCATTCAGCAGCTTCGTTTCGGTTTTATGACAATTTAGCCGAATCGAGGGCCCTGTTCTACGCATGATATCGTTCGGCGTCCATGTAAAACAGGAACTTACGGGGTGCGACGATCGATCCAGACCATCATTGCCGGCAGGACAAGCAGCATGCAGATCAGCGTGTAGCCGATGGCAATGGTCAGGAGCTGGCCCATGCTGGTCATGCCGAGATGTCCCGACAATGCGAGGCTGCCAAAGGATGCGATTGTCGTCAGGGCGCTGAACAGCACGGCGCGCGGCGTGCTGGTATGCATGACGTCGACTGCCCTGTCTGCCGCCCGTTCCTGCATGACCATATGGACGCCGCTGGCAACGCCAAGGCCGAACAGCAGCGGCAGGACGATGATATTGGCGAAATCGAACGGAAGGTTCAGCGCGACGGCGGTGCCGCCCGTGAGCACGGCGGCAAGCGCGAGGGGCAGCAGGACAAGCAGGGACCGTGCAATACTGCGCAGCAGGATCATCAGTATCGCCGAAACCAGCACAAAGGCGATGATGGACGCTTCCTGAAACGCTGCTACGACGGCGTCGCCCGCTTCCGAAATCGTGACAGGCGTTCCCACGGCTTTCGGCGCCGCCGCCAGGACGGTTGCCGCGAACTTCCGCATTTCAGCGTTCGAAGCGACAGGCGCTGCGGGCCAGAGTTGTATCCGCGCGGTGCCGGAAGTCGTGAGCCAGTTTTCGCGTATCCGGGGCGGAATATCGTCGGCCGAAACAGGCTCGGCTTCCAGGGCGAGACGCAGGTCGTCCAGCAGCCCGGGAAGGTATCCCGTCAGCCGGACGTTCAGGTCCTGCAGGCGCGCGGCATCGGCGGGTCCCATGGCTGAAAGGGCATGGCTGAGTTGCGCTACCACATCGGGTAGCGGCCCGCCAGGATTGCCAGCCAGGTAGGCGGCAGCCGCTTGCCCGAAATTCTGCAGGGCCGCCGCGAAGGAATCGGTGTCGGGCCGGGCTGCCGCTGGCGCCATCAGGACCGGCCCCAAAAAGAAAGCCATGTCTTCGATAACGGTCAGCTTCTCCGCCTGCCGTTCCGGAACGAGGCTGTTCAGGGTCACGGCGGTTCCGACGCCGGGCAGGGCGCGAAGGCGTTTCGCCTCCCGGATGGCGTGGTCCAAATCGGGAACCAGCACATCAATCGCGTATACCCCGTTTCGCGGTTCTTTCGCGATATCCAGGAATGTGGAAACGGATTCGCTGGCCGGGTCCTTCAGATTCATCGGATTAAAGTCGAAATAGGCGAAGGGTGTGGCGCCAGCGGCCAGAACGGCGCAAATGCCTGCGACCCCCAGGATGGGCCGGTGATGTCTTGCGGTGAACGGCTTCGCGGTACGCCGGGGCGCGGCTGTTTCATCCGGTCTGCCGGGAAACAGCGACAGGATGGCCGGCAATAATGTCATGTTCAAAAAGAACGCGATGGCCATGCCGCCGCCCGAAATGAGGCCCAGTTCCGCGAGGCCCTTGTAGTCGGTCGGCAGAAAGGACAGGAAGCCGGCTGCGGCGCATATCGCGCCGATTGCCAGCGATCCGCCGACACCGGGCCCTGTGGCTACCAGCGCGCTGTCGACATCGCGAGCGGCGTGTTCCCGGTAGTACAGGCAGTAATGGATGCTGAAATCAACGCCGAGTCCGATAAAAAGCACGGCGAAGGCAATCGAAATCAGGTTCAGATGGCCAATCGCCAGCGCCGCAAAGGCTGCTGTCCAGATGAGGCCGACAGTAAGCGTCACGATGGCAGGCAGAATCAGGCGTACACGCCGCAGGCCGATCACAAGCAACAGGATGACGAGGCCGAAAGTCAACAATCCCGCCTTCTTGCCGCCCAGCGCGACGCTGCGCAATTCTTCGTCGGCAATTGCTACAGAGCCGGTGAGCCGGACTGTGACATCCCGCAGCCGGTCGCCGCGAATGTCGTCGGCGGCTTGCCGGATCGCCGCGAGGGCGTCCGCACCGGGGGAAAGCCCGCCATCATCCAGCCTTGGTCGTGCCAGGACGATTTTGCGCGTCGCGGCTTCGCTGTCGTCATCAATCAGATTGCGCCATGCCAGCATGGCGGGGCGGTCGGCGGCCTGCGCCTCCACGACCTCGCTGACGCGTCTGACGAGGCCGGACAGTTCCGCCGCGCCTGATCCATCGCTGTTGCGCAAGGCAAGGCCGAGAAAGTCGAACAGGCCGTTCAGGTCAGGCTGGCGCGCAAGCGTGGCGAGAAACGGTTCGGCTGCCGCCAACCGGTTCGAGAGCGTCGTTAGCGATTCCATGTCGAGATACAGCAGACCGGCGCGCCTGAAAAACGGATCGCCGTCCGGGAACTCGATCCCCTTGAACAGCGCGGTATTGCGCTGAAGCGCCGCGGTCAGCGCAGTCGCCATGGCGCTTGCCGCGTCCGGCGAAGGGGCGTCGATAACGATGACGATAAGGTCGCTGAACTGCGGGAACGCCCGGTCATAGGCAATGGCGTTTTGCCGAAACGGCGTTTCCGCGGAAATCATGTCCGTCGTGCTGGTATCGATGGCGAGATTGCCGGCCGCAAACCATGCCGTGGCGGCGCTGAGAAAGCCGATGACGGCGAGGACAATGCCGGCATGGCGCAACACCGCCTGGGTCCAGGCAATAAAGGCGCGCTGGATTGCGGTTTTTTTTTCCAACGGGAGGCCGGTTTTCATCGGTATGGCAGCAGCAATTCTTGGTAAGGTACCAATAACCTGTCAGCAGAAACCTTCATATACGTGCCGGCGTCGATAACGGCCAGAAAGGAATGCAACGAGGATGCTCCGGATTTTAGGTGTGGTGGCGCTGCTGGTGTCACTGATGACGCCGGTCTATGCGGCTGAGTCGCCGCGCGACAAAATTGCGCTGCTGAACGCGACATTGCTCGACGTCATGCAGAGTGCCGATGCGCTCGGCTTTCAGGGCCGCTATGCGAAGCTGCAGCCGGTGATGACAGCGCTGTATGATTTCTCGCTGATGTCCCGGGTTGCTGTCGGCAGTTACTGGACGGAACTGGATGAACAAAGCCGGACCCGGCTTACCGATGCCTTCACGCGCATGAGCATCGCGACCTATGCAGCGCGCTTCGACGGCTATTCCGGTGAAAAGTTTGAAATCATCTCCGATGAGGAATCGGTCCGGAACACGGTTCTGGTGAAAACGGACCTGATCAAATCGGACGGATCGCCCGTTGCGCTGAATTATCTCCTACGCCCCGCGGATGGTGACTGGCGGATCATCGATGTGATCCTTGACGCGCGGTTCAGTGAACTGGCGCGGCTGCGCGCGGACTACACGGCGATGATACAACGCGAAGGTTTTGACCGCCTGGTCGAAACGATAGAGGCGCGGATTATAGAACTTACGCCTTCGGGGTAAGGCACGATATGCGTGGCGGACCCTGAGTTCACTTGCCGGGAGCGGGCGTGTCGCCATAGATATCGACAATCGGTTCAGGCACACCGTTACGGATTTCATAGGCGCTATTCTGCAGAAAGACGCTACGGATCGACGCATAGTAATCGATCGATGTCTTTTCCAGGGCCTCGCTGATATCCAGATAATTCTCGCGCTTGTCCAGCCCTTCGATGCCGGCGCGGGCGATGGATTCCTCGCGGCTCAGCACATATCCGAGCGGATCGAAAAAGGTATCGACGAACTGGCCAACCGCGTCCCGGACCGTCGACGGGCCAAAGAACGGCAACATGACATAGGGTCCCGTCGCGAGAACCACTCGGCACTAGCGAGGTCTG
>JAQCHR010000255.1 GCA_027619655.1 Pseudomonadota bacterium | reverse complement strand
GTTTCTCAATCCCGGCGGCTCGGTCAAGGACCGCGCCGCGATGTATATCATCCTTGATGCGGAAGAACGCGGTGTGCTGCAGCCCGGCGGCGTCATCGTCGAGGGCACGGCCGGCAATACCGGAATCGGCTTGGCGCTGGTCGGCAATGCGCGCGGCTATCGCACCGTCATCGTCATTCCGGAGACCCAGTCACAGGAAAAGAAAGACATGCTGCGCCTGTGCGGCGCGGAACTGAAGGAAGTCCCCGCCCTGCCCTACAAGAACCCGGACAATTACGTCCATGTTTCCGAACGGCTCGCAGCCGAACTGGCCAAATCGGAACCGAACGGCGCCCTGTGGGCCAACCAGTGGGACAACCCGGCAAACCGCGGCGGCCATTACAAATCCACCGGCCCCGAAATCTGGAAACAGACCGACGGCACGGTGGACGGGTTTTCCTGCGCCATCGGCACCGGCGGCACGTTTTCAGGAATCACCGATTTCCTGAAGGACCGGAACAGCGCCATCGTCGCCGCCGTCGCGGACCCGCCGGGCGCCGCCATGTACGAATATTTCAAGAACGGCGAATTGAAATCGGAAGGCAGCTCGATCACCGAAGGGATCGGCCAGGGCCGCATCACCGGCAATGTGAAGGACGCGCGCGCCGACACGGCGTTCCAGATTCCCGATGCTGAATCGGTGCAGATCTGCTTCGATCTGCTCAAATATGAAGGGCTGTGCGTCGGCAGTTCCGGCGGCGTCAACGTCGCGGGCGCCATGCGCCTGGCCAGGGAACTCGGCCCGGGGAAGACGATCGTCACGATCCTCTGCGATTCCGGTACGCGCTACATGTCGAAACTGTTCAATCCCGCCTTCCTGCGCGAGAAAAACCTGCCGGTGCCTGAATGGCTGGAGGCCAAATGATCACCGAGGAACTGTTCCGCACGGATTCATACCTTAAGGAATGCGATGCCCGGGTGGTTGGCATCAATGACCGCGGCGGCATCATCCTGGACCGGACGGTGTTCTATCCCACCGGCGGCGGCCAGCCCGGCGATACCGGGGTGCTGGTGCGGGAAAACCGCGACGAGATTCGCATTGCTACGACAATAAAAGGCGATGGCGACGAGAACGTGATCCATGTCGCCGTCGAAGGCAGCGCCATGCCGGCGCCCGGCGAAACGGTCACGGCCCGGCTCGACTGGGACCGGCGCTATGCGCATATGCGAATGCATACCTGCCTGCACCTGCTTTGCGCCGCCGTGCCGTTTGGCGTGACCGGCGGCAAGATCGGCGCCGACAAAAGCAGCCTCGATTTCGATATCGGCGACGGCAACCTAGACAAACCGGCCATCGAGGCGGAAATCAACCGCCTGGTCGCGGCAGACCGCCCGGTCGGCGCCCGATGGGTCGACGAATCCGAACTGGACGCCAATCCGGACCTCGTGCGCACGATGTCGGTCCAGCCGCCCCGGGGCTCCGGCAGCGTGCGGCTGCTCGAAATTTCCGATGTCGACCTGCAGCCCTGCGGTGGCACCCATCTGGCCCGGACCGGCGAAGTGGGCCGCGTCGAGGTCGGCAAAATCGAAAACAAGGGAAAGCGGAACCGGCGCGTAAACGTTACACTGGCGGCAATGTAAAACAGCGCAACACTGGAGGCCTGAGATGACCTACGCCAATCCCGGCGCCTTGATCGAGACCGACTGGCTCGCCAGTCACCTCAACGACCCGCATGTGAAGGTGCTCGACGCCAGCTACCACCTGCCCGGCACCGGGCGGGACGCCGAAACGGAATTTACCCAGCGGCATATCCCCGGCGCCATACTGTTCGATATCGAGGATGTAAGGGACCGGAACAACCCGTTCCCGCATATGCTGCCCGATGCCGACCAGTTCGGCGAGCAGATGGAAACGCTTGGCCTGTCCAATGACGATCTCATCGTCGTCTACGATGTGCACGGCATTCGCACATCGCCGCGCGCCTGGTGGACATTTCGGGTCTTCGGGCATGACAATGTCGCCATCCTTAACGGCGGCCTGCCGAAATGGCTGAACGAACGGCTGCCGGTCTCCGATGACATTGCCGACCCGCCGCGCGGCGCGTTCCGGGCGACTCTCAACAGGGCGCTGATCCGCGATATCGACCAGATGCTCGCCAACCAGGAAACGCGGCAGGAACTCGTCATTGACGCCCGGCCGGCGGGACGCTTCGTCGGCACCATGCCCGAACCCCGCGAAGGCTTGCGTGGCGGGCATATGCCCGGCTCGGTCAGCCTGCCGGTCGAAAACTTTATCGACGAGACATCCAAGACCTTCCAGCCGGCGGCGGGCATCAAGGCTGCGCTGGCAAAGCAGCGGATCGATTACCGGCAGCCCGTCGTCACGTCCTGCGGCTCCGGCGTCGCGGCCTGCCTGATTTCCCTCGGCCTCTATCTGGTCGGCAACGAAACCGTGCCCGTTTACGACGGGTCGTGGTCGGAATGGGGCGCACGGCAGGATACCCCGGTCGAATAACTGGCAGGCATGGCATGCTGATACGACCGATCCGCGACGGCGACACGAACGCCGTCATTGAGCTGTGGCGGCAATGCGAGCTGCTGCGACCCTGGAACGACCCGGTCGCCGACATCCGCCTTGCCCGCAATACGCAATCCGCCGAAATATTCGTCGGCATCTGCGAGAACGATATCATCGCCGCCGCCATCATGTGCGGACATGACGGCCATCGCGGATGGCTCTACTATCTTGCGGTTTCACCGGAACGGCATCGTCAGGGGCTTGGCAAAATGATTGTCGCACATGCGGAGCAATGGCTGCGCGCGCAGGACGTGCCCAAGCTGGAACTCATGATCCGCAGCACCAATACCGGCGTTGCGAAATTTTACGAATCCATCGGGTACAAGACCGAACCGGTCATCACCATGTCGCGCTGGCTGCACCAACCGGCGGACCTTCAGAATGACTGACAGCACAACGGCCCCCCTGCGGAACGTCACGATCACCTCGCTGGAAATGCGGGCACGGCCGAAACGGTCCGGGGCGCGGCCTCCGTTGTTCAAGCGACCGGTCATGCTGTTGCGCGCCGAGTGCCCTACCGTGTCATTCTATCGCTATCTCTACAACACGATCGGTCGCGACTGGTACTGGTACGAACGACGGCAGATGGACGACGAAACCCTTGCCACCTTCATCCATGATGCGAAGGTCGCGGTCTATGTCCTTTATTTTGGTGGTGTTCCCGCCGGCTATGTGGAAATCGACAGCCGACGGCATCCCAGTATCGAAATTTCGTATCTCGGTCTCATGCCCGAATTTGTCGGCCGCGGCCTGGGCCGTTATCTTGTCAACTGGGCGGTCGATACCGCATGGGGCATGGACCCGCAACGAATCTGGATCCATACCTGCGATCTCGATCATCCGGCCGCCCTGCCCCTGTATCAGAAAGTGGGATTTACGGCTTTCAATCAGGAAAGGATTGCGATTCCCGACCCGCACTTCATGGAATGCTTTCAAATCTAGAACCCATTCTCTACAATAGATTGCAGGAAATTGTTGCAACAGTGGATCATCGCCATTTTACCTCTCATTTCCCTGCCAAGGGCTTGCTAGGTCATTCAAAAAACGGTAACATTTCATTAAGATCTCCGGGCTAGTAAACCTAGCGGTCCGGAATTCCTATTCAGCATTAAAACAGGGAGGAAAATATGCGTTTTAACAATGCACGCGGTATGTTCCGCTTCGGCCTTGCAGCCGCAGCAGTCAGTGTCGCATTAACAGGGCCGGTTTCCACGGCATCTGCTCTGGACAAGGTCACCATCCGTTTCGCGAGCGACCTTACGGGTCCGCCGCATCCGGCAGCCATTTCGAAGGAATACTTCAGGGAACTGATCGAAGAGCGCCTCCCCGGCAGCAAGGTGCAGACCTTCTATGCCGGCGCGCTCTATAATATTCCCGAAGCCATGGAAGCCATGACCGAGGGTAACCTTGAAATGACCTGGGGCCAGTTCGGTAAAGCCGGACAGGTCGAGCCATATATGAATGTCGTCGTTGGTCCGATGAATCTCTCGACGCCGGGCGCAATCAACGAAATCGGCAATTTCAAGACGGTCGCGATGCTGAAGGATCGTCTGGAAAAGCTGCATGACATCAAGACGCTCGGCTATGGCCACATGAGCATGTTCATTGGCGCAGGTTCCGGTAGCCGCCTGTTGAAGCCGGAAGATTTCGCCGGCAAGAAGCTCCGCAGCATGGGCCCGGCGGAAAACGCCGCGCTATCGGCGTGGGGTGCCAACCCGACCACCATGGCTTTCGGCGACGTTCCGCCGGCGCTCCAGACCGGCGTGATTGACGGGCTGCTGACCAGCCTCGGCGGTTTCAATGTCGTGAAAGACCAGGCGCCCTACTTCACGGTTGCCGGCATCAACGGCATCGTCGGCGATTACTACTGGATTGGCGCCAGCGGCAAATGGTGGAATTCGCTGAGTGCGGATACCCAGAAGGTCATTGCCGATACGGTTGCGAACGACATGATGCCGTTCGAGAAAAAGATGAACTGGTGCAACGACAGGCGCATGCTTGACAAATACTCGACAACGGACCCGACGAAGCCTGGCATCTATATTGCGAGCGACGCCGAACAGAAGGCGCTGGCCGACAAGCTGGGCAACGGAACCGTCAAATGGCTGAAGGAAAACACGCCAGCAGACGCCCACGAGTGGATCGCTACGTTCCGGCAGGAAGCCAAGGCAGCTGTTGCGGCGAACCCGATCGGCAGCGACCCGCTTGAAAAGACCGATTGTGAGGCACTGGCGCACTATTTCACGAAATACGAAAAGATCGACAAGGCGGCAGAGAAGGCCAAAGGGGCTGCGGCAAAAGCCGGCAAGAAGTAAACCAGTAAGACAAAATGTGGGCGGTACCCGGGAATCTCCCGGTACCGCTCGCAGTTTGTTTGCAAGAACGGCATTCAAGGTCACAATTTGATTGTGACCCTTTTGTTATCCTCATTTTCAGCAGGTTTATCATGGAAGCTGCCATCGACAAGACGTACCGCGGCATCCGGTATTTTATCGACGTCATCGTCGCCAACTGCGCCGCGTTCGTTCTGCTCGGCGCAACCATCCTCGCGATTACAGAGATGATCCGCCGCTATTTTTTGGGCATTGTTTTCGACTGGGGACAGGATGCCGTCACGTATTATACGGTCGGCGCGGTATTCATTTTCTGTGGGGTAACCCAGGCCCGCCGCTCGCATCTGGCCATGAGCGCGGCAATGGATGTGCTTCGCGCCAAGGGTTATGAAAAATTCGTTCTCACAGTTCGCACATTCGTGACGGCGGTCAACCTGGCCCTGTTCACCAGCTTCGCATGGTGGGGGATCCCGACGGTGGAACGCATGTATATGCTGCATCGCAAAAGCCAGAGCCTGGTTGTGGAGCTTTGGCCCTTCATGCTGTGCCTTGTCGTCGCCTTCGCCCTGATGGCCCTGACGACGCTGTTCCAGCTGTATCAGGATATTCAGGCCGTTCGCGGCAAGACGGTCTTTCCGTGGGCTCCCGTCGAAGAAGGCATCGAAGTCTAATCAAAAATACCGCACCCGAGCAGATGGTGCGGCTTTAAGGGAGGCTAAAGAATATGGGTCTGCTTACGGGGGGACTGGTTACCCTGTTGATTGCCGGCGCGCCTATCGGGATTGCATTGGCGGCAGCGGTGATCCTTGTTATTACGGTCGATCCGATCATCTCGCCCGTCGCGCTGTTCCGGTCGTTCTTCAGCTTCGTCAACAGTTATACGCTGATGGCGATTCCGTTTTTCATCTATGCCGGCTTCCTGATGGAACGTACCGGTCTGATCAGCAAGCTGTTCAAGCTGGCGGACGCGCTGATCGGCTGGCTGCCCGGCGGGTTTGCCTATGCGACGCTGCTGGC
>JAQCHR010000254.1 GCA_027619655.1 Pseudomonadota bacterium | reverse complement strand
CAGCCGGAAACCGCGTGCCGCTTCGCGGTCGAAGGACAGGCCGTCATTGGTCTCAAAAAAGTGATAATGGGAGCCGACCTGGATCGGCCGGTCGCCCGTGTTCGAGATTACAAGTTCCAGCGTATCGCGGCCTTCGTTCAGGATCAGCGTGCCGGGGGCGGTGATGACTTCTCCGGGTTTCATGGCGCGGCTCCTCAACGAATGGGTTCGTGAACGGTGACCAGCTTGGTCCCGTCGGGGAAGGTCGCCTCGACCTGGATGTCGTGGATCATCTCGGCGATGCCGTCCATCACCTGGTCGCGGGTCAACACCGTTCCGCCCGCCTGCATCAGTTCGGCGACCGAGCGGCCGTCGCGCGCGCCCTCGACCACGAAATCGCTGATCAGCGCGATGGCTTCGGGGTAGTTCAGCTTGACCCCGCGTTCCAGCCGGCGGCGCGCGACCATCGCGGCCGTCGCGACCAGCAGCTTGTCTTTTTCTCGTGGCGTCAGATGCACGGCTTCATCCTCCCCTATCGGTTACATATGCCAGAGGCGCGGCAGGGCGGCGGGCAGTCCCGCCGTTTCCTGCCGGAAGGCTGACCAGAAACTGCCGAATGCGCGGCGCAATGTGAACGCATCCCGGCCCAGCCAGCGCATTATTAATACGCCATTCACAACCGTCGCGCCGCCACGTAGATCGGCGCCTTCCGCGCCCAGCGCTGCGCGGGCGAAATCGAGCCGTTCGGCGGCGTCATCCCCCACATAAACCACCGTCGCGCAGGCGATTGCCCCGTCGAACCCGGCGGGATGCGCCAGCACTTCCGCCAGCGGCGTTTCCATGTGCAGCGCATCGGCCCAGACCAGTTTGCCGTCGCGGCGGATTTCCCAGGCGTCGCGGACCAGCCCGCCGGTGACCGTTTCGCCGCGCGCGACCCGCCCGAAGACCAGCATTTCCCCGGCCAGCACCCGCGCACCCGGCGCGGCGTCGATACGGGTATTGCGGCGCATCCGCGCGCCTTCGAACAGGATGGTTTCCTGCGGCAGGTATTCCAGCCAGGATCCGGCATCCGCCCGCAAGCCGACCGCAATCCGGCAGTCCGTCCCGGCGGAGCGGTAGATCTTCTCCGCCGCCTGGCCCAGCACCATCGCCTGCGCGTCCGCTTCCAGCGTCACGTCCACATCCAGCCGGTCGCCGCCGACAAGCCCGCCGGACGTGGTCACCAGCACCGCAGAGGGCGGTTCGCCCGGCGCCGGGTTCGGGAAAACGACCCGCAGCGGGTCATGGTGGTAGAGATCGGCAAGGCGCGTCACCCGGCCATCGTGGCGGAAGGTGATTTTCGCCGCGCCGTGCGACAGGTTGACCGGATCAGACCGTAAGGTAGCGACGGACATCCGCTTCCACCATGTCGTCCTTCTTGCCCGACAGCACGACTTCGCCACGGTCCATGACGACGAAGGCGTCGGCGAGGTCGCGCGCGAATTCGAAATACTGCTCGACCAGCACGATGGCCATTTCGCCCTGATCGGCGAGGAAACGGATGATGCGCTCGATATCCTTGATGATCGAGGGCTGGATGCCTTCGGTCGGCTCGTCCAGCAGCAGCAGGCGCGGCCGCGTCACCAGCGCCCGCGCGATGGCGAGTTGTTGTTGCTGCCCGCCTGACAGGTCGCCGCCACGGCGGCCCAGCATGTCGCGCAGCACCGGGAACAGCTGGTAGATGTCGTCGGGGACATGGCGCAGGGCGCGCGGTACGGCGGCGTAGCCGGTCTCCAGGTTTTCCTCGACCGTCAGCAGCGGAAAGATTTCCCGGCCCTGCGGCACATAGGCGATGCCCCGCGCGGCGCGATCATAGGGGGCCAGCTTCGTCACATCGGATTCTTCCCAGACCATGGTTCCGCCGGCAACGCCCTGCTGCCCGGCGATGGCCCGCAGCAGGCTGGTCTTGCCGACGCCGTTGCGGCCCATGACGCAGGTGACCGCGCCCTTTTCCGCCGTCAGGTCAACGCTGCGCAGCGCCTGGCTGGCGCCGTAGAAGAGATCCAGTCCGGTTACCTGCAACATCTCTCAGCGCCCCAGATACACTTCGACGACCCGTTCATCCTTTTGCACGCTGGCCAGCGAGCCTTCGGCCAGCACCGTGCCTTCATGCAGCACCGTAACGCGGCAGTCCAGCGCGCGCACGAATTCCATGTCGTGCTCGACGACGACAACCGACCGTTCACCGGCGATATTCTGCAGCAGGATCGCCGTCTGCTCGGTTTCCGCATCAGTCATGCCGGCGGCCGGTTCGTCGACCAGCAGCAGTTCGGGTTCCTGCATCAGCAGCATGCCGATTTCGAGCCACTGCTTCTGGCCATGCGACAGGTTGCCGGCAATCATGTCGCGCTGCGCGATCAGCATGATGGTTTCCAGCACCGCGTCGATCCGGTCACGCTGTTCGCCGTTCAGGTGGAACAGCAGCGAGGCCAGCACGCCGCGATTGCCCGCCAGCGCCAGTTCCAGGTTGTCGAACACACTCTGGCTTTCGAACACGGTCGGCTTCTGGAATTTCCGGCCGATTCCCAGGTTGGCGATATTGGCCTCGTCGATCCGGGTCAGGTCGATATCGCCGCGGAAGAACACCTGCCCCTCGTCGGGCCGGGTCTTGCCGGTGACCACATCCATCATCGTCGTCTTGCCCGCGCCGTTCGGGCCGATAATGGCCCGCAGCTCACCGGTATCGACATAAAAGCTGAGACTGTTCAGCGCCTTGAACCCGTCGAAGCTGACCGACACACCGTCCAGATACAGCACGGTGTCGGTGCGGGAGACATCCGCGACGGGGTTCATGCCGGTTTCTCCTCGGTGCCGGAATCGCGCGCCGCGCGGCCCGGCAGGGTAAAGCTGGGCAGCGCGCCCACCAGACCCTTGGGCAGGAACAGCGTCGTGAGAATGAAGATGCCGCCCAGCATGAACAACCACAATTCAGGCAGCGCGCCGGTGAAATAGGTCCGGGCATAGTTGATCAGGATCGCGCCGAGCACAGCGCCATACAGCGACCCGCGCCCGCCGACGGCGACCCAGATGACGATCTCGATGGAATTGGCCGGGGCGAATTCGCTGGGATTGATGATGCCGACCTGCGGCACATAGAGCGCCCCGGCGACCCCCGCCAGCATCGCCGATACGGTGAAGACGAACAGCTTGTAGTATTCGACCCTGTAGCCGAGGAAGCGGACCCGGCTTTCCGCGTCGCGGATCGCCACCAGCACCCGGCCGGTACGCGAATAGATGATGAAACGGCAGATCAGGTACGACCCGGCGACCGCCGCGGCGGACAGGACGAACAGCCCGAGCCGGGTACTGTCCGCCTGCAGGTCGAAGCCCAGCACGTCCTTGAAATCGGTCAGCCCGTTATTGCCGCCGAAGCCCATGTCGTTGCGAAAGAAAGCCAGCAGCAGCGCATAGGTCATCGCCTGGGTGATGATTGACAGGTAGACGCCGGTCACGCGCGATCGGAAGGCGAACCAGCCGAACAGCAGGGCGAGCAGGCCCGGGACAACCATCGCCATGATTGCCGCGAAGGCGAAGCTGTCGAAGCCGTACCAGTACCAGGGCAGTTCCTTCCAGTTCAGGAAGACCATGAAATCCGGCAGTTCGGCATTGCCGTAATTTCCCCGGTCGCCGATTTCACGCATCATGTGCATGCCCATGGCGTAGCCGCCCAGCGCGAAGAAGGCGCCGTGCCCGAGGCTGAGAATGCCGCAATAGCCCCAGATCAGATCGACGCTCAGCGCCAGCAGCGCAAAGGTCAGGTACTTGCCCAGCAGGCTGACGACATAGGTCGGCACGTGCAGCGCCGACCCCGGATCGGTCATCGTGTTCAGCATCGGCACCGCGATGGCGGCAACAAACAGCAGCAGCAGCATGATCTGGCCGCCGCGATCGCCGCGGATGAAGCCGAAAGGCGCGTCGTTCCGCATCATGATTCAATCGACCTCCCGCGCAGCGCGAACAGCCCGCGCGGTCGTTTCTGGATAAAGAGGATGATGGCGACCAGCACCAGGATCTTGGCCAGTACCGCGCCGACTTCGGGTTCGAGGAGCTTGTTGACGATGCCCAGCGTAAAGGCGCCGACCAGCGTGCCCCAAAGGTTTCCGACACCGCCGAACACGACGACCATGAAGGAATCGATGATATAGGCCTGCCCCAGGTTCGGGCTGACATTGTCGATCTGGCTGAGCGCGACCCCCGCCATGCCGGCGATGCCGGAACCCAGCCCGAAGGTCAGCGCATCGGTCATGCCGGTGCGGATCCCCATCGACGCCGCCATTTCGCGGTTCTGGGTCACGGCGCGCATCCGCAGCCCGAAGGTCGTGCGTTTCAGCAGCAGCAAAATCAGGGCCAGGACCGCGAGGCTGAACACGATAATCCAGATCCGGTTATAGGTGAGCAGCAACCCGCTTGTGATCTCGACCGAACCGCTCATCCAGGACGGGTTGCCGACTTCCTGGTTGGTCGGGCCGAAAATCGTGCGCACCACCTGCTGCAGGATCAGGCTCAGCCCCCAGGTCGCCAGCAGGGTTTCCAGCGGCCGACCGTAGAGGAAGCGGATGATTCCGCGCTCGATGGCGATTCCGGCCAGTCCCGACACCAGGAAGGCGGCCGGCACCGCCACAAGAAGCGAATAGTCGAAGGCGCCCGGAAAACTGTTTCGGAAGACTTCCTGCACCGCGAAGGTCGTATAGGCGCCGAGCATGACCAGTTCGCCATGCGCCATGTTGATGACGCCCATGACGCCGAATGTGATCGCCAGCCCGACAGCCGCCAGCAGCAGCACCGAACCGAGGCTGATCCCCTGGAAGACGTTCTCGACGCTGTGCAGGAAGGCGAGCCGGCTTTCGAGTTCGTCCAGCGCCTCCACGACAGCCTCGCGAACCGCCGCATCGGCTTCGACCGGTTTTCCGTCGCCATCGACGGCGGCAATCTGGCTCAGCAGCGCGCGCGTATCGGGACCGGCGTCCAGCGCCAGCGTTTTCACCGCCTCGATCCGCAGGGCGGAATCCGTGGCATGGGTCAGGTTGACCGCGGCCAGCGCCCGTTCCATAGCGGTCCGGACGGCGGCATCGTTTTCCCGCGCCAGCGCCTTTTCGAGCATCGGACCCATCTCCATGGTCCGTGCCTTGAAGACGTCGTCGGCGGCCTGCCGCCGGGCGACCGGATCGTCGCTCAACAGCACCAGCCCGCCAAGCGCGCCGCGGATGATGCCGCGCAACCGGTTGTTGACCCGGATCTTGGTAATGTCCTGCGGCGACACTTCGGCCACCGGCTCCAGCGTCAGGGGCGCCCGCAGGACATAGACCTTGCCCTTTAGTTCGCCGATGACGACGGAGTCGTCGGATTTGACCGTGTAGAGGTTACCCTCGACCATTGCTTCCAGGACCGGTCCGGCGCGCTTGTCGCCGCTGGCGCCCAGCGCCTCGATCGCGGATATCTTGTCGTCGAAGCCTTTCGCCGCCAGCCCGGCGACGGCCTTGTTCAGCGTCGCGTCATCAGCTGCCTGCGACGGCAAGCCGCCAAATCCGGTAAGGAGCATCGACAGGACGAGGAACGCCCGGAGCCTCCCAAGGTACGTAATCATTTTTTATATGCCGCCAGGATTGCTTCCGTTGCAGGGGAAGTCAGAACTCGGTACGGGAAAGATTCTTGAAACAGTGCCGTATCGCCCGCCGGGCCACGGTCTTGCGGTGACCCGGCGGATGATGACGGTTCAGCCTACTGCATCATCATGCCGAATTTCGGCTTTTCGCAGTTGCCGCAGACCCAGGGATAGGTCCAGTCGGCGGTCAGCTTGGCGCTTTCCGGAATGAAATCCGACCAGGCGTCGCCAATGACTTCGCCATCGGTCTTCCAGACCGTGTCGAACTGGCCGTTGTCCTGGATTTCGCCGATCAGCACCGGCTTGGACAGGTGGTGGTTGGTGTTCATCACCGCGACGCCACCGGTCAGGTTGGGAACG
>JAQCHR010000253.1 GCA_027619655.1 Pseudomonadota bacterium | reverse complement strand
CCGGCGCCCCCGACAGTCATTCTATCCACATGGTGCTGCTGCAGCGGCAGGCCGCCATTCTGGCCGGCGGGCTGGATGAAAGCGCCTATCACGCCGAGGCGTATAGCGGACCCTATGAACTGGTCCAGCGTATCCAGGCGCTGCAATGGCCGCTGGAGATTATTTCCGGCACGGGGATGCTGCCGAAGCCGCCTGAGGACACTGCCGATATGACACTGTCGGGCCTGCGACGCGATGTCTGGCCGGACAAGTTCACCGCGACGCGGACCAACCCCTTGCGTAAAAACCCGGAAATCGCCCAGCTGTAAACCGGCGCGGCGCAATGACGCTTCCCTCGCCGGATCCGGTATCGGCCGACCCCGGCCTTTGGCAACAGGTTCTGACGGCGTTGACCGCGCGGCCGGACAAACCGGTGCCCGCGCTTTTCCTGGACCGGGATGGCGTGATCGTCGCCGAAGTCAATTATCTGCATCGCATCGACGATATCGAAATCCTCCCCGAGGCCGCCGAAATCATCGCGCGCTGCAACCGGACGGGCATTCCCGTCGTGCTGGTTACCAACCAGTCCGGCATCGGGCGCGGCTATTACGACTGGGCACAGTTTGCGGCGGTCCAGGACGAGATCCGCCGCCGGCTGGCCGAATCCGGCGCGTCAATCGACATGGTGCTGGCCTGTGCCTATCACGACGCAGGCAAGCCGCCCTACGATGTCGCGGCGCATGCCTGGCGCAAGCCCCGGCCCGGCATGTTGCAGGCGGCGGCGCGGGCGCTCAACCTGGACCTCCGCCGCTCCTGGATTGTCGGCGACTCGGCCAGCGATCTGGAAGCAGGAAAAATCGCCGGTCTCGCGGGCGGAATCCATGTCCTGACCGGACATGGAAACCGGGACCGCAAACCGGCTATGGCGCTTGCCGATGCCGAATTCGAGATTATCCCCGAACCCGGCATCGGCGGCGCATTGAATATCCTGGCGCGGCTCGGCGCCTGAAAATCAAGTCGCGTAGCGCGTGAACGCGGTGGTTGTCGCCCCGGCCATGCTGTCGGTCACGACATTGACCAGCGCCGGTTTTCCAGCCTTATTGGCTTCCTTCGCACGCTCCAGTGCCGCGCGTATGTCTTCCGGCTTCTCGACATATTCGCCATGCGCGCCGAGCGCTTCCGCCATCTTGTCGTAGCGCTTGTAGCCGAGATCCCGGCCCGGTTTCTTCTTCTCCGGATCCGACGTCCAGCCGCCATTCATGCTGATGACGCAGGTGACCGCGATGCCATGGCGCGCCGCCGTGTCCATCTCCATGCCGTTCATGCCGAAGGACCCATCGCCGTGCAGAACCAGAACCTGTTTGTCCGGCGACGCGATTTTCGCGCCCAGCCCCATCGGCAGGCCAACGCCCATCGTGCCGAAACAGCCGGAATTCATCCGGTGGCGCGGCGCGAAGGTCGGAATGGACTGGCGGCCGAAATTCAGGATTTCCTGACCATCGACCACCAAGATCGCATCGCGGTCGAGGAAGTCTCGGATTTCCTTGCAGAGACGCAGCGGGTGGATCGGTTCGGCGCTGTTGGACAGGATCTTCTCCTGTTCCGCCACCTTGCTGGCATTGCTGCCGCCGAGGCGTTCCCGCCAGCTCTGGTATCGGGACGGCGAAAGCTTGCCCTTCGCGGCAGCCGTCAGCTGTTCCAGCACGGCCCTGGCATCGCCGACGATGCCGAGGTCAAGCTTGCGCGGACTGCTCTCCAGTTCGATCGGATCGACCTCCACCCGCACGATTTTCGCATCCGCATTGAAACGCGGCGGCGCGGCGTTGCCGATCACGTAGTTCATCCGGGTGCCCAGCACGAAGATCAGGTCCGCTTCGCGGAACGCGGCGGAACGCGCGGTCAGGTAGCAGTATTCATGGTCTTCCGGGATGACGCCACGGCTTTGCGGCGTGGTGTAAAACGGAATGCCCGCCGTTTCGACGAAAGCCTGCATCGCGGTCTCCGCCCCGGACCACTGGATGCCGCTGCCGGAAACGATCACCGGCCGTTCGGCGGCTTCCACCATCGCTATGACGCTGTCTACATCCGCCTGGCTGGCCTGCGGCCGCGCCCGCTTCGCCGGGTCCCAGGGTTCCGGCCATTTGATCGTGTCTTCCTCGACATTCCGGTAAAGCACGTCACCGGGAAAGTCGAGATAGACCGGTCCCGGTTTGCCGGACATGGCGGTCTGGAAGGCCTTGTTGATATATTCGGGGATCCGCGCCGGATCGTAGACCCGCTCGGACCATTTGGTGCAGGGCGACATCATCGTGACCTGGTCGATTTCCTGGAAGCCGCCCTGCCCCGACATGCCAAAGGGCGACGACCCGCCCAGCGCGATAACCGGCGTGCAATCGGCCCAGGCATGGGCAATACCGGTCACGAGGTTCGTGACGCCCGGCCCCGAAGCGGCCATGCAGATCCCCGGACGGTTGCGCAGCCGGGCATAGGCATGCGCCATCAGGGCTGCCGCCTGTTCATGGCGTACATCGACGCCGCGGATTCCCTGCCCCATGGTTTCGCTTTCCGCCGCCATCATGGGACCGCCCATGATGTAGAAAAAATTATCGACCCCATGCCGCTTCAGCGCGCGCGCGATAATCTGAGATCCGTTCAAGGCCATGTTATTGTTTCCTCCCGTTAGCCAACTGCGCCATCGGGACAATCCCGTCGGCGCGAATGGCGCATAAAACCAATTCTGCGCCGAATACTGCAACCTTCCATACCGGCATGTCGAGGCGCCGGCAAATTTGCTGCCCCGCCGGGCGGGAAACGGCCCCTATCGGCAGGCAATTGTTTGCGTCGCGGGATGCCTTGTGGTGCAATCCCGCCAACATTTTTTTCAATCGCATCTGCAGGAACCGGACATGAGCAGCAACCTCGTTACCTACGAATCCGCCGACGGCATCGGCACGATCACGATCAACCGGCCGGAAAAGCTTAATGCGCTGACGAACGGGATCGTCGCGGAACTGCGCGACACCTTCATCCGCTTCAACGCAAGCGACGACCGCTGCGCCATCATCACCGGCGCGGGCAACCGGGCGTTTTCCGTCGGCGCGGACCTGACCGATCCGCCCGTCAATCCGGAACTCTGGGAATGTATGCCCGGCGTCGGCGTCGATGTGGACAAGCCGTTGATCGCCGCCGTGTCCGGCTACTGCGTCGGCGGCGCCTATGTCCTGGTACAGTTCTGTGACATTGCCGTCGCAGACGAAACCGCCGATTTTTTCTATCCCGAAGCGCAGGTCGGATTCTGCGGCGGTCTGATTGCCGGTTGCGCCTCGCGCCTGCCCTACAAGATCGCAATGGAGTTCATGCTGTCCGGTAAGCATTTCAGCGCCCAGCGCGCCTATGAGGTCGGCATGGTCAACAAGGTAACGCCGAAGGGCCAGCACATCGAGGGCGCGATGGAATACGCCGAAATCTTCCGGGACAGCGCGCCGCTGGTCATGGGCGCGCTCAAGCGTTTCGTGCGCAACGAGGTGATTGCCCGCGGACCGTCCGAGCAAGCGGCGCTTGCACGGCGCGACCTGCTGGCCATTTCGCGCAGCGAGGACCAGAAGGAAGGCGGCAAGGCTTTCAAGGAAAAGCGCAAGCCCGTGTTCAAGGGCCGCTGACCTTCGGGAGGCCGCGGGCGGCGCCAGGTTTCTTCCGTCGCCCCCCACTTCCTGCTATAAGATACCCGACCCCGACGAGTAATCGTCTGAAGAAAACGTTAGAACGTGTTGATATGTATCTTCTAATCGATAACTATGACAGCTTCACTTACAACCTGTGGCATTTCCTGGGCGAACTGGGAACGGTCTTTGAGGTACGGCGCAACGATGCGCTCACCGTCGCGGAAGCGATGGCCATGGCGCCCGAGGGGATTGTGCTCTCGCCCGGCCCGTGCGACCCGGACAGCGCCGGTATCTGCCTCGATCTCGTAAAAGCGGCGGCAGGCAAGATTCCGCTGCTTGGCGTCTGCCTCGGCCATCAGGCAATTGGACAGGCGATGGGCGGGCGGATCGTCCGCGCTCCCGCCTGCATGCATGGCAAGAAAAGCGAAATCCACCATCGGGGAACGGACGTGTTCAGCGGCTTGCCCAGCCCCTTCACGGCGACGCGATACCATTCGCTGGTTATCGAGCGGGAAACCCTGCCAGAGTGCCTGGAAATCACCGCCGAAACCGATGACGGCGTGATCATGGGAATAGCCCACCGGGAACTGCCGCTGTATGGCGTCCAGTTCCATCCCGAAAGCATCGCCTCCGAACATGGCCACCAGTTGCTCGGCAATTTCCTGGAGATGACGCGGCAATACAGGAACGCGGCATGACCGATCCGTCCGAGCGGTTCAAACCCCTGCTGGGCAAGGTTGCCGGCGGCGGCACCCTGACAGCGGATGAATCCCGCCTTGCCTTTGACATCATGATGTCCGGCGACGCCACCCCGGCCCAGATGGGCGGCTTGCTGATGGCGCTGCAGACCCGCGGCGAAACCGTCGAGGAAATCACTGGCGCCGCCACCGCGATGCGCGCCAAGGCGACCCATATCCGCGCGCCGAAGGGCGCCATGGACGTGGTCGGCACCGGCGGCGACCGTTCGGGAACCTACAATATATCGACCTGCACAGCGCTGGTCGTCGCGGGCTGCGGCGTGCCGGTCGCCAAGCATGGCAACCGGGCAGCCACGTCGAAATCCGGCGCGGCCGATGTATTGAGCGCCCTGGGCGTCAATCTCGATGCCGATTTCCCCCTGCTGGAAAAGGCGCTGAACGAGGCCGGTATCTGCTTCATGATGGCCCAGCGCCATCACGGCGCGATGCGCAACGTCATGCCGACCCGGATCGAACTCGGCACGCCGACGATTTTCAATATCCTCGGTCCGCTGTCGAACCCGGCGGACGTGAAGCTGCTGCTGGTCGGAACCTATCTGGAAAAATGGGTCGAACCCATGGCGAAAACGCTGGGCGCACTGGGCGCCGAACGCGCCTGGGTCGTGCATGGTTCGGACGGGCTGGACGAACTGACCACCACCGGACCTTCCACGGTTTGCGAATACCACAATGGAACAATCAACCGTTTTCGGCTCGCACCGGAAGATGCGGGGCTGCCGCGCGGCATGGCCGCCGACCTGAAAGGCGGCGATTCGGAGTATAATGCCGCCGCGATCCGCGCCGTGCTGAAAGGTGACCGAAGCGCCTATCGCGATATCGTTCTGTTCGGCGCGGCTGCGGCCCTGCGCATTGCCGGCAAGGCCGCCGATTTGCGCGATGGCGTCGAAATCGCCGCAGGCGCCATTGACGACGGCAGCGCCCGGCGCGCACTGGAAGGCCTCGTCGCCATTACCAACGAGAAAGCCACATGAGCGACGTCCTGGATCGCATCTGCCGCGACAAGCGCGACCATGTCGCAACGCTGAAGGCCGCAACGCCCCTGCATGACATGAAGGCGCGCGCGGCCAGTGCGTCGACGATCAGGCCCTTCACCGACAGCCTCGCCGCCGCGTCCGCGGCGGGGTACGGCATCGCCCAGCAAGGGCCTCATCCGGGAGGACTTCTCGCCATCCGCGCTGGCCAAGGCATACAAGGCCGGCGGCGCGACCTGCCTGTCGGTCCTGACCGATATGCCGTATTTCCAGGGCAGCAACGATTACCTGGTCGCCGCGCGCGGGGCCGTGGACCTGCCCGTCCTGCGCAAGGATTTCATGCTCGACCCCTACCAGGTGTACGAGGCCCGGGCGATTGGCGCGGATTGCATCCTGCTGATCATGGCCGCGCTCGAAGACAGCCAGGCGGCGGAACTCGAAGCGCTCGCATTCGAACTCGGCATGGATGTTCTGATTGAAATCCATAACGAAGCCGAACTGGACCGCGCGCTGACGCTGAAATCGCCGTTGATCGGTGTCAATAACCGGAACCTGAAAACGCTCACCGTCGATCTCGCGACGACCGAACGGCTCGCGGCGGCAATTCCGGAGGACCGCATCGCTGTCGGCGAAAGCGGGCTGGG
>JAQCHR010000252.1 GCA_027619655.1 Pseudomonadota bacterium | reverse complement strand
GGCGCGGCGCTGGGTGACGGCGGCGATCCTGACCTTGAAATCCGCGATATCGGTTCGCTCGATGACGCCGGACCGGGAATGCTCAGTTTCCTGAATAACCGCAAATACCTCGATTCCTTCGCGCGCAGCCGGGCCGCTGCCTGCATCGTTGATCCGCGCTTCGCGGACAGGGCGCCGGATGGCATGACTCTGCTGCTGACCCAGTCCCCCTACAAGGCCTATGCGCAGGCTGCCGCCGCATTTTACCCGCCGGAGCCCCTGGCCCCGGGTATTGCCGCCAGCGCTGTTGTTGACCCGAGCGCGCAAACCGGCGCCGGCTGCCAGATAGAACCGGGCGCTGTGATTGGCGCTGGCGTTGTTATTGGCGAACGATGCCGGATTGGCGCGAATGCGGTGATAGGCTCTGCGGTTCGAATTGGGAACGATACGGATATCGGCGAAAACGCCTCGCTGACACATTGCGACGTAGGCGACCGGACGCTTATCCATCCCGGCGTACGGATCGGACAGCGCGGTTTCGGGTTCGCGATCGACCCCAAGGGGCATGTCAAGGTGCCGCAACTCGGCCGGGTCATCATCGGGAACGACGTTGAAATTGGCGCAAACAGCACTGTCGACCGCGGCGCCGGTCCCGACACGGTCATCGGCGACGGAACGATGATTGATAATCTCGTGCAGATTGGGCACAACGTCCGTATCGGCAGGGGATGCATCATTATTGCGCAGACGGGTATTGCGGGCAGTACCGTACTTGAAGATTATGCGGTCATTGCCGCCCAGGTCGGCCTGGCGGGCCACCTGCGGATCGGCAGCGGTGCGCAGATCGGGGCGCAGTCCGGCGTCATGCGCGATGTAGCGGCAGGGGCGCGGATAATCGGGTCGCCGGCGGTTCCGGTGCCGCAGTTTTTTCGGCAGGTTGCCGCGCTTGATAAGCTGACCAGGAAAAAAGGCGATTAGGGGATGGATGGACAGGCGGAACAGGTAACGGACATCGATATCAACGGCATCATGCAGCGGATCCCGCACCGGTATCCGTTTCTGATGATCGACAGGGTAACCGATATCGTACTCAATGAAAGTGCGACGGGCATTAAATGCGTGTCCATCGGCGAACCGCATTTTCAGGGCCATTTCCCGACGCGCCCGGTGATGCCGGGTGTTCTGATTATCGAGGCCATGGCGCAGACCGCGGCCGTGCTGGTTGTGTCCACGCTGGGGCCCGAGGCGGAAGGCAAGCTGGTCTATTTCATGTCGATCGTCAAAGCCCGTTTTCGTCGCCCGGTGGGGCCGGGCGACGTTGTCCATATTCATGTGGTCAAGGAACGCCAGCGCGGCAATGTCTGGAAGTTCAACGGCAAGGCGACGGTTGACGGGAAAACCGTATCCGATGCGGTATTTTCCGCCATGATCATGGATAACTGAATGACTGACATACACCCTACCGCTATCGTCGATCCGGCGGCATCCCTGGGCGACGATGTGGCAATCGGGCCGTATTGCATTGTCGGGGGCGATGCCGTTCTTGGCGACCGCGTCCGGCTGCATTCGCATGTCGTTATCGGCGGCAAGACCGATATCGGCGCCGAAACCGAAATCTTTCCGTTCGCGTCGATCGGTCTCGTGCCGCAGGACCTGAAATACAGCGGCGAGGAATCGACGCTGGTTATCGGGTGCCGCAACAGAATCCGCGAGTACGTCACCATGAACCCCGGCACGGCCGATGGCGGGATGGTAACGCGCGTCGGCGATGACTGCCTGTTCATGGTCAGCGCCCATGTCGCGCATGATTGTATCGTCGGCAACAACGTCATCCTGGCCAATAACGCGACCCTTGGGGGGCATGTGGTGGTGGGCGACTTCGCCATCCTGGGCGGGTTGTCGGCGGTGCACCAGTTCGTCCGGATCGGCCGGCATGCCATTATCGGCGGCATGTCGGGCGTGGAAAACGACGTCATTCCCTATGGTTCGGTTGTTGGCGACCGGGGCCAGTTGAGCGGGCTGAACATTATCGGGCTGAAGCGCCGCAATTTCGCTAACAAGGAAATTCACAACCTGCGCACCGCGTACCGGATGCTCTTTGCCGAGGAGGGCACCATGGTGGAACGGGTGGACGATGTCAGTTCGATTTTCGGTGACAATGCCGTGATCATGGAAATCGTCGAATTCATGCGCGCCACGTCGCAGCGTGGATTGACGCAGCCCCGCTAGCCGGATGAAGGGAAAGCTCGGCATCCTGTCGGGAGGGGGCGTGCTGCCGCGCCTGCTGGTCGATGCCTGCCGCAGCAACGGGCGCGAGGTCTTCGTTCTCGCCTTCGACGGCCACACCCTGCCGGAAACGACCGACGGGATCGATCACGCCTGGGTCCGGCTGGGCGCGGCCGGGACGGCGATGAAAATCCTGAAGGAGGCGGGTGTCGCGGATATCGTTCTCGCGGGCCCGGTACGGCGACCGTCACTGGCGGAATTGCGGCCGGATGGCTGGGGGCTGAAACTGCTGGCGAAGGCCGGCGCCCGGGCGCTGGGCGATGACGGGTTGTTGCGCGCCGTTATCGTCGAACTGGAGCAGGAGGGTTTCACAATCGTCGGGATTGACGACGTGCTGCAGGGTATAACTGCCGCGGCGGGCGCTTTGGGCCGCGTCGAGCCGGACGACGGTGCACTGGCGGATATCCGACGCGGCGTCGATGTTCTCCAGCATCTCGGCGCCGTCGATGTCGGTCAGGCCGTCGTCGTTCAGGAAGGAATTGTATTGGGTATTGAGGCGGCGGAAGGAACGGACGGGCTGATTGCCCGCTGCGGCGCACTGCTGCGCGAAGGGCCCGGCGGCGTATTGGTCAAACTGCGGAAGCCGGGCCAGGAAAACCGGGTGGATCTGCCGACGATCGGACCGGAAACCGTACGCGGCGCTCGGGATGCAGGATTGCGCGGCATCGCCGTGGAAGCCGGTGCGACGCTGGTCCTGTCAGTGGATACGGTAATTCGGGAAGCCGATGCGGCCGGGCTGTTCATAACCGGCATATCCGTGCCGGAATGACCCGTCGTTTGACGATATTCCTGCTGGCGGGCGAGCCGTCCGGAGACGCTCTGGGCGGCCGGCTGATGGCGGCGTTGCGGGACATGTACGACGGCGAAATCGATTTCCGCGGCGTCGGTGGCCCGGCGATGCAGGGCGAGGGTCTCAAGAGCCTGTTCCCCATGGGGGAGTTGTCGGTCATGGGCGTGGTCGAGATCCTGCCGCATGTCCGAAAGCTGTTTGCGCGCATGCACGAAACGGCGGCCGAAATCGACGCGCTGGCGCCGCAGGCCGTCATCACCATCGACGCGCCGGCCTTCGCGCATGGGGTTGCAAAGCGCATCCGGAACCGGGGCATTCCCCGTATCCATTACGTCGCGCCGCAATTATGGGCCTGGCGCCCCTGGCGCGTGCACAAGTTCAAGCGGCATTTCAATCACCTGCTGGCGCTGCTGCCGTTCGAACCCGCCTGGTTCGCCCGGCACGGGGTTCCCTGTGACTTCGTCGGCCATCCGGTCATCGAAATGGAAACAGGCGGGGAAACCGGCGCTGAATTCCGCGAACGCAACGGGATTGGCGCCGAAATCCCCGTGATCTGCGTGTTGCTGGGCAGCCGCCGCGGTGAAGTCACGCGGCTGGCGGCACCGTTTCGGGAGACCCTAACGATCCTGAAGCGAGCCCATCCCGGCCTTGTTGCGGTCCTGCCGACCGTACCCAATGTCGCCGATATGGTTCGTACCGAAACCGCGGACTGGCCGGTTCCCGTTGTCGTTTCCGACGACCCGAAGCAGAAATCCGCCGCCTTTGCCGCCTGTAATGTAGGGCTGGCCGCGTCCGGAACGGCGACGCTGGAACTGGCGCTGGCCGGCGTGCCCTTTGTGGTTGCGTATCGCGTGGCGCAACTGACCTATCTGCTGGCCCGACCGTTGATGCGGGTCCGCTTCGCCAATCTGATCAACCTGATCCTGGATCGGGAGGTCATCCCCGAACTGTTGCAGAACAACTGCCGGTCAGTCCGGCTCGCCGCCGCTGTGGCCCCTCTGTTCGGCGCCGCGGGCAAACGGCAGGTGACGGAGACGGAAGCGGCGCTGGCCCAACTGGGCAAGGACGGTCCGCCGCCCAGCAGGCGGGCGGCGGAAGCCGTTCTGAAAATCATCCGGGATGCGGACGAATCCGGAATGAGCCGGTAAGCGCCGGCTTAATTGCCCTTGAAGTTCGCCTTGCGCTTCTCCTTGAACGCGGCAATGGCCTCGACATGGTCGTCGGTGCCGCGGGCGATGCTCATATGCGATGAGATCAGGTCCAGATGGGTGCGCAGGTCGATGGTCAGGCTCTGGTACATCGCCCGCTTGATCAGCTGCAGGGAGACGGGCGCATTGGCGGCGATCCGCCCCGCCAGTTCGTAGGTCTTGTCCATCAACTCGTCATCCGGATAGACATGGTTCACGAGGCCGAGCCGCAGGGCTTCCTCGGCAAGCACGAAATCGCCGGTCAGCAGCAGTTCGAGCGCCTTTGCCGGCCCGACGAGGCGCGGCAGGAAGTACGCGCCGCCGGCGCCCGGCACGATGCCCAGCTTGACGTAGCTTTCGGCGAAGCGGGCGCTGGCGCCGGCGATCCGCATGTCGCACATCTGCGCCAGGTCCATGCCCGCACCGACCGCGACGCCGTTGACCGCCGCGATGATCGGGTTGTCCAGTTCGATCAGGGTCTTCGGGATGCGCTGGATATGATGCCAGAGCCGGTTCTTGGCGTTCAGCGGCTTGTTTTCATCCTTGCCATCGGCGCCCATGCCGCCGACATCGCCACCGGCGCAGAAGGCCCGGCCCGCGCCCGTCAGAATGACGACGCTGATTGCATCGCTGTCACGGCATTCCAGCAGCGCCTTGTAGTATCCGTCGATCATGTCGTTGGTAAAGGCGTTCAGCTTCTCCGGCCGGTTCAGGGTGATGGTGGCGATCTTGTCCTTGATGTCGAAAAGCAGTTCCTGGCTCATGGCATGTCCGTTTCGTTTCTGGATTAGTGAGCGACAATAACGGCTGGAAACGCCACCGGGGTCAAGGGGTGCGCCGGAGTCGCCATCACTCCGGTTGCGGGCTAGGCTGCCTGCCGCAACATCATCGGGAGGGATGGAATGGGGGTAACGGAAGCCTTGAGCGAAAAGGTCGCGGCGATCGGTTTTTCGAATATTTCCGATGCCGCCATCGCCGCCGGGCGGCGGCTTGTCCTTGACGGGATCGCGGTGGCGGTCGCCGGATCGAAACAGGAGGAGGCGCCGGGCGTCCTGGCCGCACATCTGCGCGAAATGGGCGGCAATCCGGTTGCCTCCGCGATTGGGTTCGGATTCCGGACATCGCCGGTGAACGCCGCCTATCTCAACGGCGTCAGCATGCATGTGCTGGACTTCGAACCCATGTGGCAGCCGGCCAATCACCAGATGTCGACGACGCTGCCGGCGGTGTTGGCGCTGGCAGAATCACGCGGCGCCAATGGCCGCGAATCCCTGACCGCGCTGATCAAGGGCATCGAAATGCAGGGCTGGATCCGGCAGGCCTCGCTACAGTTCGAGGCGCGCAACGCGCGGCTGCATTATCCGGGACAGGTCGGTCCCATGGGGGCGGCGGTGGCCGCGTCGCATCTGCTGGGGCTGGATAGCCTGCAGATCCGCAATGCGCTGGGCATCGCCGCCTCGCGGACCGGGAGCTTGCTTGCCAATGCGGGCACGATGACGAAATCGGCAAATTGCGGCGTCGCCGTTGCCGCCGGGTTGGACGCGGCGATGCTGGCGGCGCGGGGCTATACCGGCAATCCCGACATCTTCGAGGCGCCGCAGGGCTATGTGGACGGGCTGTTCGACGAGGGTTTCGTTCTGGACGAATTGCTGAGTTACGGCCCGCCCTTCCGCGTCGTCGATCCGGGCTACGCGATCAAGATGTTTCCCAGCCAGTACGGCACCCATTTCGCCATTACGGCCGCGCTGGACCTGCATGCGAAAATCGCCGACCCGGCGGCAATCGATTCCGTCGCCATAACCGGG
>JAQCHR010000251.1 GCA_027619655.1 Pseudomonadota bacterium | reverse complement strand
CGTTTCGGAATGGCGTTCATTTCGCCGGCGTTGATGGCGTCGGCCATGCGGTCGGTCCCCACGGACAAGCTGAATGCGGGATCGGGCACGATCAATTTCTTCCGCCAGTTGGGCGGCGCCATGGGGATCAACACGCTGGTCGTGGCACTCGAGCTGCGCACGCAGTTCCACATCGACGCGATGACCGCGACCCAGACGGCGGGGAATGCCGCGACACGGGAGTTGCTGGCGCGGATCGAGGGGCTGCTGAGCGAGGGCGGGATTCCCCTAGCGATCCAGACGCCGTTATCGCTGAACCATCTGGGGCAGGTGCTGCACGCACAGGCGCAGACCAAGGGGTTCCAGGACGGGTTCATGCTGATCGCGATCGTCTTCATCGTCGCGCTGATACCGGCCTATATCCTGTCACAGGCGCGGGAACGGTAGCCGTTACCGTTATTCAGCGACTTTGGCCGGCGGCAATGTCGGCGATCAATGAAACGCGGTCTTGCTGGATGGCGGGATGGCGCGGGAGTCCAGGGCCAGCGGAACGGAGACGCTGGTTGTGAGCAGGCCTTCCTTGACGATATACCAGCCGCCCCCGGCAAGCAGGCCGATCAGCAGACCGAACAGCAGCACCAGCGTCGACACGATCAGCGTAGCGAGCCGCCGCTGGGTGCCAAGGCCTCGGGCGACGGACAGCAGCGTCTCGACCTTCGAATCGATCCGGTTGGCGTTGCCGTTGATATCGGATTGCAACCGCACCAGTGCCGCGGAAAGGTCCGCGCGCAGCGCGCTGTGGGCCTGCTGGGTCGCCTTGGATTCGGCGGCGACGATACGCAGCGACGCCCGGACCTGCGCCTCGACGGCGGAAAGGTGGGCGCGTAACTCGTCGCGTGATAGGTCGGTCATGCCGCGTCTGTCCAAGGGCGTTGATGCCATGTGCCTCGCCCCCTGAAGGGAGCATCCGTACGGATTATAGGGATTCTGTCATCGGTGAAAAGAGTCCTTGAACGACGCGGCATATTTCTTTGCCTGAATAGCGGGTTTTCCGATCCTCGCGGGGCGGGTAGTCTCCGCCGGGACGCTGAATCGGTATAGCATGGGTGTGATTTGCGCATGGGATTTCTGGGTATTGCGGTCGCGGTGTATGGGATTTTTATCGCCCTGCTGTATTTCGGGCAGCGCAGCCTGCTGTACCACCCCGACCAGACAGTCCCCCGTCCGGAGGATTACGGCGTCGCCGAAATGTCCGCGATCCACCTGGCGACACCGGACGGGCTCGAACTGCTGGCCTGGTGGCGCCCCGCCTTGACCGCGCAAGCGCCTGTAATCGTCTATTTTCACGGCAATGCTGGCCATATCGGCAATCGTGCCGCCAAGGTCCGTGCCTATCTGGATGCCGGTTACGGCGTGCTGCTTCTCAGCTACCGATACAATGCGGGTGCCGGGGGAAGCCCCGCCGAAGACTCGCTGTTCGGTGACGCCGACACGGCGCTGGAATTTCTGAAATCGGAAGGTATTCCTGACGACCGAATCGTGCTGTACGGCGAGTCGCTGGGCAGCGGGATCGCCGTTGCCATGGCGGCAAAACATCACGTCGGCGCGCTCGTCCTGGAAGCGCCCTACAGCAGCATGCCGGACCTGGCGCAGCATCATTACTGGTACGCGCCGTCGCGCTGGCTGGTCCGCGACCGGTTTGATTCGCTCTCGCGCATTGGCGGGGTGAAGGCGCCGCTGCTCATCGTGCATGGCGAAGCGGATACGGTGATACCGGTCAAATATGCCCGCCGCCTGTTTGACGCGGCGCCGGAGCCTAGGACGTTTCGCCTGCTCGCCGGGGCGCGACACAACAATCTGCTGGAATTCGGCCTGCCGGATGTCGTCCTGGAATTCCTGAAAAAGACGTTTCCCGCTTCTGGCGGTTAGGCGGTCAGCGCCGCCAGCGCCGTCGGCGTATCGATATCCAGCAGCACGCCATCGCCGGACATTTCGACCTCGCAGACCAGGTCCGGATAGGCGCCGGTCAGTTGCCGCGCGCCCAGGTCGCCGGAAATCTCGCGGACCTCGTCGAAGAAACGCCGGGCGAACAGCATCGGGTTGCCGCGCTTGCCGTTATGCGTCGGGATGCAGATCGAGCGGCCTTCCAGCGGGTCGAAGGCCGCGATCAGCCGGTCGATTTCCGCCGAGGACACCCGCGGCATATCGCCAAGGCAGACAATCACCCCGTCGATGCCGGCCGGCAGGGCGTTGAGGCCGCTGACGACGGATGTGCTGAGGCCGTCGGGATAATTCGGATTCACGGTGAAGGAAAGGGCGTCCTCGTTGCCGATGGCTGTGCGCACCCGGTCCGCCTCATGGCCCAGCACGACCATGATCGGGTCGGCCTTGGAGGCGCGGACGGTATCGACGACCCGGTTGACCATCGCGAGTCCGTCGATCTCCGCCAGCAGCTTGTTGGTCGCGCCCATGCGCCGCGATTGCCCCGCGGCCAGGATGATGGCGGCGATGCGGGGCGCCCGGCCGGAATCGTCATCTTCCGGGCGGCCTTCGATCGCCTCGGCCCGGGGCAGGGGGCGTGCCGGAATTTCCTTCAGCAAGCCCCCGGCGCCCATCGCCATGATATCCTCGCGCGGTACAGGGATATCGGCGAACATCCGCTGCAATACCCAGTCGAAGCCGTTCAGTTTCAGCGAGCGCGCGCAGCCGGGCAGCCCGGCAACCGGCACGTCGCCGACATGCCCCATCAGCAGCAGGTTGCCCGGATCGACCGGCATGCCGAAATGATCGACGATTCCGTCCGCCTGCACGATTCCGGCCGGGATCACGTCGCGCCGGTCGGTGATGGCCGATGCCCCGATGATCAGCACCATTGCGCTGCCGTCGCGGATCAGCGCGCGGATAGCCTGCTCGATTTCATCGGCGGCATGGCCGCAGCGGCGTTCGTCAGAGACCGTGCCGCCCAGGGCGATCACGCGCTGGGTCAGGACTTCGGTGGTCTTGTCGAGCACCGATTCCTTCGTGCCGGGCAGGCGGGTCTGGATCAGCCCGACGGGACGGCCGCGAAAGGGCGCCACCCGGACAAGGGACGATGTTTCGGACGCAATCGCCTCGCAGGCGGCGACGACGGATTCGGGGGCGGCGAAGGGAATGATCTTCACCGTGCCGACCATCTGGCGCGGCGATACCTGTGCGTAGGGCGGCAGCAGGGCGACGGTTGCCGATTCATCGATCAGGTTGAGGGCATGCAGCCGGGCGGGATCGTAATCGACCAGCCCGTCGGCCTTGGCATAAAGGTTGACCCGGCCGGTGAAGGCGGCGGAAACGTCCAGGTTCTCGCCGGCGATGGCCGCGGCGATCCGAGCGGCGGCCTTGTCCTCGCCGACATCGCCGGCTTCCAGTTGCGCGCCGGTTATGGTTTCGATTCCGGCGGCCTGCAGGGCCTCGATGTCCTCGGCGGAGAGCGTCCGGCCCTTCTTCAGCGTGTTCTTTCCGCAACGGACCCGGTGCGCGAGGATCGCACCCCTGGCTTCCGCGACGGCAATGTCGCCGAAATTCATGCAGCGGCCCTTTTTTCCGGCCGGTGCAGGGCTTCGGTGATTTCGGCCATGATCGAAATAGCGATTTCCGCCGGGGTGATCGCGCCGATATCGAGCCCGACCGGGCCGTTGATGCGGGCGAAATCCGCCGGGCCGAAACCTTCCGCGGCCAGCCGTTCGCGCCGTTTGCCGGCGGTTTTCTGCCCGCCCAGCGCACCGATGTAAAACGCGTTCGAGCGCAGCGCGGCGATCAGCGCCGGGTCGTCCAGCTTCGGGTCATGGGTCAGGGTCACCACGGCGGTGCGCGCATCCGGTTTCAGGTCCGCCAGCGCCTCGTCCGGCCAGCGCGCGTCGATTTCGACATCGGGGAAGCGTTCCGGCGTCGCCCAGGCGCTGCGCGGATCGACGACGGTAACCGCATAGCCGGCCAGGGTCGCCATCGGCACCAGCGGCTGCGCGATATGCGCCGCGCCTACGACGATCAGCCGGCGCGCCGGGTTGAAGACCTGGAAGAACAGCCGGCGGCCATCGACCTCGTCCATGCGGCTGCGGTCGTCGTTCTGCGCGCGGGTAATCGCGGCCTGCACGGCGGCCGTTACCGGGATATCGCCCGTCGCCTTACCCTCGATCACCAGCGTCTGCGCGCCGCTTTCGACATCGGTGATCATCAGCGTGGCCTTGCCACTGTGCCGGGCGGCATTGAGCGCCGTAAGGTGGGAGCTTTTCATGTCCTGGGATCCATAAGGTTTATTACGTTCCGTATATTATATCGTTCGCCGCGAGGCGGTCAGTCGAGGCGTTCCACGAAAATCGATATTTTGCCGCCGCAGGCGAGGCCGACTTCCCAGGCCATCTCGTCGGTGACGCCGAAATCGAGCACTTTCGTCGAGCCGTCCTGCATTACGTTCATCGCCTCGGTGATGACGGCGCCCTCAATGCAGCCGCCGGAAACCGATCCGACGAAGGAACCGTCGCCCCTGATCGCCAACTGGCTGCCGACCGGACGGGGCGAGGAGCCCCAGGTCGTGACGACAGTGGCCAGCGCCACGTCGCCGCCTTCCGCCTTCCAGACGGCGGCCCGTTCCAGCACGTTGTCATGATCGAGCATCTGCGTATCGGTCATGCGCTTCTCCTTCGCCATTGCGCCATGTCGGCGGCCTCGCGCTGGCCCGGCCGATTGAGGGCCTCGGTCAGCGCAGACAGGCTGTTCAGGTTGTGGACGGGACAGAAATCATCGACATACGGTAACAGGGCCCGCACACCTATAGATTTAGGTTCGAACCCATCATACCGCAAGAGCGGGTTAAGCCAAATAAGGCGGCGGCAGGAACCGTGCAACCGCCTGATTTCATGGCTGACGCCGTCGCCGGCATCGCGGTCCAGCCCGTCGGAAATGAACAGCACCACCGCGCCCTGGCCCAGGACCCGGCGCGACCAGTTGCGGTTGAAATCAGCCAGGCACGCGCCGATCCGCGTGCCGCCGGACCAGTCGACGACCGACTCCGTGACATTCTCCAGCGCGACATCGATATCCTTGTGCCGCAGGTGGCGGGTTACATTGGTCAGGCGCGTACCGAACAGGAAGGTATGCACCCGGTCCCGGTCATTGGTGACGGCATGCATGAAATGGATCAGCATCCGCGCATAGCGGTCCATGGAGCCCGAGATATCGCACAGGATCACCAGCGGCGGGCGACGGCGGCGCCTGGTGCGGTGGCGCAGCGCGATGACATTGCCGCCGTGATGCAGCGACGCGCGCAGGGTGGCCCGCATGTCGGCGCGCGATCCCGCCGGGTCCGGCCGGAAGCGCCGCGTCGGAATTTCCATGATCGGCAGCCGCATGGTCCGGATGGCGCGGCGGGCGGCTTCCACTTCCTCCGCCGTCATCTTCTCGAAATCCTTTTCGCCCAGTTGCTCCGACTGGCTCCAGGTCATCGCCGCGTCGAACTCGACTTCCTTTTCGCGTTCGTTCGGTTCCGTGTCCTGCTGCGCCGCCAGTGCGGCGGCGAGGCGGGGCGACATGACCTCGGAATTTTCCTCCGCCGGCGTCTGGAAGCTGGGCAGCGCCAGCGCCATCATGCGCTCCAGGATCTTCGGATTGCGCCAGAAGATATGGAAGGCCTGGTCGAACAATTCGCGCTGGTCGCGGCGGTTCACGAAAACCGAATGCAGCGCCCAGTAGAAATCCTGACGGCTGTCCAGCCCGACGGCCTGAACCGCATGGATCGCGTCCAGCACCTTGCCCGGGCCGATCGGCAGCCCGGCGGATCGCAACGCCCGGCCGAAATGCATGATATTGGCCGCGATGCGCCCGTCATCCGACGGCGCGGTCACGCGGCGGCACTCGCCAGTTCGGCGTTGACCTCCTGCAGGATTCGGCTCGCTTCGCTGCCTTTGATCTTGGCGATGTCGTCCTGGTATTTCAGCAGGGTGCCGAGGGTGTCGTTGATGCTTTCCGGGTCCAGCGTCATGCGGTCAAGCTGCACAAGCGCTTCGGCCCAGTCGATGGTTTCCGCCACGCCCGGCGCCTTGAAC
>JAQCHR010000250.1 GCA_027619655.1 Pseudomonadota bacterium | reverse complement strand
AAGCCGGTCGGTCAGCGGATAATTCTTTTCCGGCGCAGTTCATCGATTTCCGCCGCATTCTTGCCCAGTATCCCGGCCAGCACCTCTTCCGTATGCTGTCCCAACAGCGGTGGCGCCACCGGATTGATGACCGGCGTTTCAGAAAATTTCAGGGGCGATGCGATCAGGCGGATATCACCCGCCGTCGGGTGCGGCAGGCTGACGACCATGCCGCGCGCTGCCGTTTCCGGCGCTTCCAGCGCCTCCGACACTTCACGGACCGCCCCGCCCGGCACCCCTGCCGCAACCAGCTTCTCAAGCCAGTGCTCCCGGGTATTCGTCGCAAAGATTTCGCCCAGTTGCGCATACAGCGCTGCCCTGTTTTCCTGGCGGCCCTCTCGTGTCGCATAAGGCGGTTCCAGCGCCCATTCCGGCTTGTCGATGACGCCATTGCAGAACATTTTCCAGAGCCGCGGGTTGCCCAGCGCGATATAGAACGGCCCGGTCTTGCTGTGGAACAGCCCGTTTGGAATCGATGTCGGATGCTCGTTTCCGCGCCGAACCGGGTTCTTTCCCGACACCAGATAGCCCAACCCGACATTCGTCAGCACGGTAATCGCCACGTCATACAGGGCGAGGTCGATAAACTGCCCGCGTCCCGTGCGCTGTTTCATCATGATCGCAGCCATGATCGCCTGCGTCGCATAAAGCGAAGTGTATGTATCGATGATCGACAGCGGGTGGCGCAGGGGATTGCCATCCTTTTCACCGCAGAACGACATGAGCCCCGCTTCCGCCTGCAGGACGGGATCGAATCCGGCGAGATCGGCAAGCGGGCTCTCCCGGCCATAGGCGGAAATCGAGCAGTAGATCAGATGCGGATGGCGATCTTTCATAGATTCATATTCAAGCCCCCGGCGCGACATCACGCCCTTCCGGTAATTCTCGATCAGGACGTCGCATTTCCCTGCCAGTTCGTGAACGAGGGCCATCCCTTCCGGTTTGGTGAAATCGACCGTGACACTGCGCTTGTTCCGGTTGGCCGCCAGGAAGAAATGCGATTCGCCGCCGATTTCAGGCGGTTTCATCCCGCGCGTATCGTCGCCATGTTCGGGATGCTCGATCTTGATGACGTCTGCCCCGAGATCAGACATCTGCTGCGTCGCCAGGGGGCCGGCCAGCACGCGGGAAAAATCGAGTATGCGAACGCCCGAAAGCGGTTTGTCCAGTTCAATGCCCATATTCTTCCCCGTACGCGAATTAATACGAACGATTTGCAACCACTGAATAATGTTGCATTGTCATGCCTACCGTAACCATTCCCGTCCGTCTGACAATGCGAACCGGTAAAGTGCCTGAATCAAGTCAAAAACCGCATTACCATGGCCATCGCGAGCGCCTTCGCCAGCGATTTGCCGAAACCGATGGTAACGGGATGCCCGACTACGAAATCCTCGAGCTATTGCTGGCGCTTGCCATACCGAGGGGCGACGTCAAGCCGGTCGCAAAGGCTCTGATGGACCGGTTCGGCAGCCTTGGCGACGTCCTGAGTGCCGAATCGGAGGCCCTGATCCAGATCAAGGGCATAGGCGACTCCGCGGCCACGGCCCTGAAAGTCGTCCGGGCCGCAGGGTTGCGCCTGTCGCGCCAGCAGATCACAAAAAGGGATGTCATCGGCTCCTGGGATCAGTTGCTGGCATATTGCAAGGCGGCGATGGGCTACCAGAAGATTGAACAGCTTCGGATCCTCTTCCTAGACCGCAAGAATGTCCTGATTGCAGATGAGGTGCAGCAGCAGGGAACGGTGGATCACACGCCGCTGTACCCGCGCGAGGTCGTCAAGCGTGCCCTGGAACTCGGCGCCTCAGCGATCATCCTTGTGCACAATCATCCATCGGGGGACCCGACCCCGTCCCGGGCGGATATCGAAATGACCCGCCAGGTGAAGGATATCTGCGAAAAACTCGGAATCGCCCTGCATGATCATGTCATCATTGGCAGGGGCCGCCATGCCAGCTTTCAGGGACTAGGTTTATTGTAATCCAAAATAGTGCGCGATTCCGGTATTTTATAACGGTCGGTAGCAATTAATGGCTACACCGGCTTTACTCAATTTCCAAATACTGAATATGTTACACGTTATTCGCCAGCCCGTCCGGACGACGCGCCCTCTCGAATCGCCTGCCCCGCACAATAGGATTCCGCCTTGAACACGCCCACCCCCGACATCGACCTCAGCCCGACAATTTCGGACGAGATCAAGTACACCACCTGTTACATGTGCGCCTGCCGCTGCGGCATCCGAGTCCATATGAAGGATGGCGAGGTCCGGTATATCGATGGCAATCCGAACCATCCGGTGAACAAGGGCGTCCTCTGCGCCAAGGGCTCCGCCGGGATAATGCAGTACAAGTCACCGGCGCGGCTGACCAATCCGTTGCGGCGGGTTGGCCCCCGGGGCAGCGGGGAATTCAAGGAAATCGACTGGGACGAAGCGCTCGACATCGCCACTTCATGGCTGGCGCGAACCCGCGCGACGGATCCGCGAAAACTCGCCTTCTTCACCGGCCGCGACCAGAGCCAGTCGTTCACAGGTTGGTGGGCGCAGCAGTTCGGCACGCCGAATTATGCCGCTCATGGCGGTTTCTGCTCCGTCAATATTGCCGCCGGCGGCCTGTACACGATGGGCAGCGCCTTTTGGGAATTCAGCGAACCGGACTGGGAGCATACCCGCTATTTCATGATGTTCGGCGTGGCGGAAGATCATGACAGCAACCCGATCAAGAAGGGCCTCAGCACGCTCAAGGGAAACGGCGCCAAGTTCGTTTCCGTCAATCCGGTCCGAACCGGTTACTCCGCGATCGCCGACGAATGGCTTGGGGTCACACCGGGCACGGACGGTCTGTTCGTGCTGGCGCTTGCGCATGAACTCCTGCGCGCCGGCAAGGTCGATGCGAAATACCTCGCGCGATATACCAACGCGTCGTGGCTGGTAATCCAGAATCCGGGTAGCGCCGATGACGGTTTGTTTGTTCGCGACGAAAACGGCAATGCGCAGTGCTGGGACAGCGTGACGAACGGGCTTGCGGATCCCCTTGCCGCCGTAACAAGGCCGGAACTGAAAGGGGCATTCACCCTTGCGGATGGCCGACGCGCCAAGCCGTCCTTCCAGCTCATCGCCGAACGGTACCTTGCCCCGGAATATGCGCCTGAAGCCGTTGCCGAGCGCGTCGGCATCCCGGCGGAAACGATCCGGCGGCTTGCCGCCGAACTGGCGAAAGCCGCATTCGAGGAAGAAGTCGTCATTAACGTGCCGTGGACAGACTGGACCGGTCGCCAGCACGATAAAATGATCGGCCGCCCCGTCAGCATGCATGCGATGCGCGGCATCTCCGCCCATTCCAACGGCTTCCACACCACCCGGGCCATCCATCTGCTGCAACTGTTATTGGGCAGCATCGATGTCCCGGGCGGGATGCGCTACAAGCCGCCCTACCCCAAACCACTCAGCGCCTTGCCCAAGCCGACCGGAAACGCCGCGGATATTCATCCCAATACGCCCCTGCCGGGGCCGCATCTCGGATTTCCCCGCTCGCCGAAGGACCTGCTGGTCGATGCCAATGGCAAGCCGCAGCGGATCGACAAGGCCTTCAGCTGGGATACCCCGCTTTCCGCGCATGGGCTGATGCATATGGTCATCAGCAATGCCTGGAAGGGCGATCCCTACCCGATCGATACGCTGTTCATGTACATGGCTAATATGGCCTGGAATTCGTCTATGAACACGGCGGAAACCATGAACATGCTGACGGACAAGGACCCGAAGACCGGTGAATACAAGATTCCCCGCATCATTTATTCGGATGCGTTCTATTCCGAGACGGTTGCCTATGCTGACCTTATCCTGCCGGACACGACCTATCTGGAGCGCTGGGACTGTATTTCACTACTGGACCGGCCGATCTGCGACGCGGACGGCGTGGCCGATTCCATCCGCCACCCGGTTGTCGAGCCCGACCGTAACGTCCGGCCCTTCCAGGACGTCCTGCTCGATCTGGGGGCAAGCCTCGGCCTTGCCGGCATGGTCAATCCGGATGGTTCCCCCCGGTTTCCCGAGGGCTACAAGGACTACCTGACCAACCATGAACGCCGTCCTGGCATTGGCGCCCTCGCCGGATGGCGCGGCGAGAACGGTGAAAAAATGGGCCAGGGCGCGGTAAATCCCCGGCAGCTGGACCGTTATGTGGAGAACGAATCCTTCTGGCGCTACGAACTGCCCGACCCGCTGAAATACTTCAAGAACGTCAACAAGGAATATCTCGAATTCGCGGTCGAGATGGGTTTTCTGGGCGATACAAAGCCCATCATCCACCAGATCTATGCCGAGGAACTGCAGACCTTCCGCCTCGCCGCCCAGGGCCATGGCGACGTGCAACCCCCGGATGCACACCGGGTCCGCATCGAAACATATTTCGATCCCCTGCCGATCTGGTACCCGCCCTTTGAAGAGCAGCAGGAAGGCATCGACGACTATCCCTTCCACGCAATCACGCAACGCCCCATGGCGATGTATCATTCCTGGGGCGGACAGAATGCCTGGCTCCGACAAATCCATGGCAGCAACCGGCTCTATATGTCCCGCACCAGAGCCGGCGCGCTGGGCATCAACGATGACGACTGGGTGTGGCTGACCAGCCGCAATGGCCGCATCAGGGTTCAGGTCGCGCTGATGGATGGCGTCAATCCGGATACGGTCTGGACCTGGAACGCGATCGGCAAGCGCAAGGGAAGCTGGAACCTGGAACCGGACGCGCCCGAAGCAACGACCGGCTTCCTGATGAATCACCTGATCGATGAATTGCTGCCGGTACAGCCCGGCGGGTACCGATATACGAATTCGGATCCGGTTACCGGTCAGGCCGCCTGGTATGACCTGCGGGTCAAGATCGAGAAGGCAGACCCGGCGGAAGCCCGCGAATCCGCACCGCAATTCCCGGAAATAAAATCGAAAACACCATTGGCGGATCGACCGGGAATTTTGCGATACGGCGCGGTTTTCCGTAAGGGGCGGGAGGAAAAGCAATGACCAGCCTGCCAACACATGCCCCGGCCAAAAGGCTGGGCCTCGTCATTGATCTCGATATCTGTGTCGGGTGTCATGCCTGCGCCGTAAACTGCAAGGAGTGGAATACCGGCGGGTATCATGCGCCGTTAACCGATACCAATCCCTATGGCGGCGATCCGCAGGGAGTCTGGTTCAACCGGATCCACAGCTTCGAGGTCAAGAACGACAGCAGCGCCCGCACGGTGCATTTTCCAAAATCCTGCCTGCACTGTGACAATGCCCCCTGCGTGACCGTCTGCCCGACCGGCGCATCCTACAAACGGGTCGACGATGGTATCGTTCTGGTCGATGAGTCGCGGTGCATCGGCTGCAAGCTTTGCTCCTGGGCCTGTCCCTACGGCGCCCGGGAGTTCGATGCCGATGCCGGCGTCATGAAGAAATGTACGCTCTGCATCGACCGTATCTATAACGAAAATCTGGAGGAGGTTGCGAGGGTGCCGGCCTGCGTCTCCACCTGCCCGGCGAACGCACGGCATTACGGCGACTTCAATGATCCCGGTTCAAATGTATCGAAGATGACCGCGGCACGAGGCGGATACGACCTGATGCCGGAAATGAATTGCGCGCCAACCAACAAATACCTGCCGCCCCGCAAACCGCAAATAGGCCCCGCCGCAACATTGCCGGATGCCAGCAGCGCCGGCGGGTTCCTGGGCTGGCTCGACAAGCTTCTTTCGGATTAGGGCGGCATCATGCATCCAGCAGGCTCCATCATACTTTTCACGACGGCATCCGGGCTTGGATACGGCTTGCTGTTCGTCATCGGACTTTTCTCAGCGTTCACGGGTGCCGCGCCTTCTGCGGCTTTTGGCGCCGTCGCTCTCGCCATTGCGCTGGGTACCGTGACAATCGGGCTCCTGTCATCGACCTTCCATCTGGGACATCCCGAACGCGCCTGGCGCGCGGTCAGCCAATGGCGCTCGTCCTGGCTGTCGCGTGAAGGCGTCATGG
>JAQCHR010000249.1 GCA_027619655.1 Pseudomonadota bacterium | reverse complement strand
CCAAAGACTTCCACTCCAAAATCAGCAAGGCTGTTCCAAATCATTCGACGACGGACACGAGGATGGAAATAAGTTGTGGGAACTTATTCATATAGGCGACGAAGGCCTCTTCGATCTTTACGCCGAAGGGGCCTTGCCACCGGAATTTACGGCAATCAAGCAGCAACGCTTCGATGAGCAGACGGCGAATGGCGGTGAGGATGCGAATGTCGATTATGTCTATGAAATTCCGGCTGATACGGCTGCCGCCATCACCGGCTACAGGCCGGATGGGGACAATCTGGGAGAGGACGATCCGTTTCCCGAGATGACGATTCTGGAACCGGTGTAAGTGAGCCGCGGAAGAGCTTGCCGCCGCCCGAACGGCAACTGTGCGCAGACTCGCCGGGCGGCGTGCTATAGTCGCCAGTAGTGTCCGCCGGGCCGGCCTGGCCCGGCTTCCCCCGATATCCTGAGGTCATCCGCATGCGCAGCAGCAAGACGATACATGTGATCTCCGCGCATGCGGAAGGCGAAGTGGGCGATGTGATCGTCGGCGGCGTTGCGCCGCCGCCGGGCGATACGCTCTGGGCGCAGAGCCGGTGGATCGCCCGGGACGGGCGGCTGCGGAACTTCATGCTCAACGAACCCCGCGGCGGTGTCTTCCGCCATGTCAATCTGCTGGTGCCGCCCAAAGATCCGGCCGCCGATGCCGGTTTCATCATCATGGAGCCCGAGGACACGCCGCCGATGTCGGGCTCCAATTCGATCTGCGTCGCGACCGTGCTGCTCGATTCCGGTATCCTGCCGATGCAGGAACCGGTGACGACACTGACGCTGGAGGCGCCGGGCGGGCTCGTGACGGTCCGCGCCGAATGCGCGAGCGGCAAGGCGGAGCGGATATTCGTGCAGAACCTGCCCAGCTTCGCCAGTCGCCTGGATGCGTCGCTGGAAGTCGCGGGCCTCAAGACGCTGACGGTGGATACGGCCTTTGGCGGCGACAGTTTCGTCATCGTCGACGCCGCGGCTTTCGGGCTGGCGCTTACCGCCGACGAAGCGCATGACATCGCGACGCTGGGCGTCCGCATCACGAGGGCCGCCAGTGACATGCTGGGCTTCCATCATCCCGAAAACCCGGACTGGCGGCATATCTCGTTCTGCCTCTTCGCCGGGCCGGTCGAGACGGGGCCGGACGGTCCCCAGGCGCGGGCCGCGGTGGCGATCCGACCCGGCAAGGTCGACCGCTCGCCGACCGGCACCGCGCTGTCGGCGCGCATGGCCGTGCTGCATGCACGCGGCCTGATGAAAACCGGCGACCGGCTGACGGCGGTATCGGTGATCGATTCCACCTTCGGCGGCCGGATCCTCGGCGAGACAACGGTCGGCGGCCAGGCGGCGATCCTGCCGGAAATTTCGGGCCGCGCCTGGATCACCGGCACGCACCAGCACATGCTCGACCCCGCCGACCCGTGGCCGGAAGGCTATAGACTCTCGGATACCTGGGGCGCCAGATAACCGCCGGCACCGAAACGCGATCAGCAATCGGCGATGCGTTCCAGTCGATGGCGGTCCAGGACCACCAGCTTGCGTTCGCGGATTTCCAGCAGGGATTGTTTCTGAAAACGGTCCAGCGATGCGGTAACCCATTGGCGGGTGGCGCCAACCATGTTCGCGAGTTCCTCATGGGTCAGCGTTCGATCGATCAGGATGCCTTCCTGTATCGGGGCGCCATCCAGCTCGCATAATGTCAGCAGCAGTTGCGCCAGCCGCTGCAGGACAGAACGGGTCCCCAGCATCTGCACAAGCGCGGAATAGCATTTTCCCTTGAAGACGAGCCCTTCGACGAGGCCGGCGGCGAGGCCGGGCATTTCCGCCATGAGCCGCTGCAGCGATGCGCCGCGCAGGTGGAGCAGCCTGCTGTCCGTCATCGCCGTGGCCGACCACATGTGATAGCCGCCGCCGAAGATTTCCGGCCCGCCCACGAAATGCCCGGGCGTCCAGTATGCCAGTGTCAGTTCGCGTCCCGAGGGCCCATGGTAGAAGGTGCGGACGCTGCCGCTTTCGATCACAAAGATGCCATCATGCGGATCGCCCTGGGCGAAGACATGTTGATGGGCGGAAACAGCAATATCGTGGCCGACATCGCGAACCCGGCGATATTCGTCGCCTGAAAGGCGCGCCAGGAAATTTGGCCGCTCGGCGATATCGACCAGCGTTTCGGTCAGATAGAGCGCCGATGCCGGGTCTTCCGATCCCCTGGGAAGCCCTGCGGGAACATCAGTCATGGTTTTCTCCGCTGTTGACGTGGCTGGCTGGCGGCATACACGGCGACGGACTCGATTTCGTGGTCGGCCAGTTTCGCCGCCACCGATCGCATGATGCCGTCGGGATCGTTTGTCCGGCTGGCGGCGCGGAAATCGCGCAGCTGTTTTGCAATGTAATCCGGGTGCTGCGCCGTGATCTGGGGATAGCGGTCCGGGTCCGCGCCATTGACGTGGCAACTGGCGCAGGCGGGTAGCTCCCTTGCGGGATCGCCCTGCCGAAAGATGCGCGCGCCCGCCGCCATATCCTGTTCCGCAGCTGGATCGATGGGCTCCGGCGCCGACTGGCTGCTGAAATGCCGCGCGACGACGGCAATTTCCGCCGGGGCCAGCAGGGATGCGTTATCGGCCATGACGCTGTCATCGTTTCGCCGGCGCATGGCGCGAAAGTCTTCGAGCTGCTTGACGAGATAGCGCTCCGGCTGGCCCGCCAGTCGCGGAAATTTTGGCATACGGCTGATCCCGTCAAGGCCATGGCACAACGCGCAAGTTTCCCAGGGCTGCATGCCGCTGGTGTCGATCATGTCGGCCAGGGCAACAGCCGGCCATGATGTGGCCAGGGCAATAGCGAGGATCAGGCGTCGTATCATTTCTTAGTTCATCTTGTGGCCGGAATGGCTGTCATGCGCCATGCCGCCGGTCTTTCTGACCATTGCCTTCAATGACAGCGTGCCGCCGTCAGCCAGATGCAGGTTGATTTCGACGGCGTCGCCTTCCTTCAAAGCCATTTTGGGATGCATGAGCATCAGATGAAAGCCGCCGGGCGCCATTTTGAGCATGCCGCCCGGGGCGAGCGTGATCTGGTCCTGACGGGTCATCGTGGCAATGCCATCGACGATCCGGGAGTGGTGGATTTCCACATTCATGTATTGCGGACTGTCCGCCGCGACGACGCTCGCCTCCTCTTCAGTGCTGTTGTGCAGTGTCAGATAGCCGGCATGCATCTTCGTCCCGGCCGGGGCCAATCGGACCCAGGCATCGGAAACCATGTGCATATCCCCGGCAGACGCTGACAGGGAAACAAACGCGATGAAACCGAAGACCATTGACAGAAAACGGCTTGAACGGGGCGCTGACATTGCAATTACTCCTGATTTCCTATGTATCGGTCTTTTCGAAGAACCGTTGGGCGCTCTCGAATTTGGCTGCCGTGTCGTCCGGATCGAGCGGGGGCCGGAACTTTCCGAACAGCCGGCCCTTCGGGTCGATCAGGTAGATTTCCGCGCTGTGATCGACCCCGTAATCGCCGTCGCTGTCTCTACCGCCGAGCCGGTAGAAGGCGCCGAGCTGTTCTGTTACCCGGTCGATTTCGCTTTTCGGGCCGGTCATTCCCCGGAAATCATCGCTGAAAAACCCGACATATTCGCCCAGCAATGCGGGCGTGTCCCGATCCGGGTCGACGGAAATGAACACGAATTGCGGCTGCTGCGCCGGGTCCAGCCTTTCCTTCATCCGGGTTTCGACTTCCGCCAGATTGCCCAGCATAAAGGGACAGACATCGGGACAATGCGTGTAGCCGAGCGCCAGCAATGTCCATTTCCCCCGGGGGCCTGCCGGGAATGCGACGGGTCCCTTCGCGTCCGCCAGCGTCACGCCAGCCAGGGGAACAGGCGCCGCAAGGGCGATGTCGGCCAGGTCGCCGGGTACGCCGCTGCCGCGCTGCAGCGCAACGCTTCCCGCAATCGCGACACCGCCAATCAGCAGCAGCGCAGCGACGAGAAGGCCCGTTTTCCTGGCGGCCGGCATCATTACCCCTAGTTCAGGTTCTGCTGTTCGAATGCCTTGAGCGTCTCGGCGCGGATGGCATCGATGCAGCGCTTCTTGATCGCGATGAATTCTTCCTCGGTGGCGATTTCAACGTCCCTTGGCCGTTCGAGAGAGACAGTGATATCGGCGATGATCCGGCCCGGGCTGGCGCTCATCACCAGTACCCGGTCCGCGAGGAAAATAGCCTCGTCAACGTCATGGGTGATGAACAGGACCGTGTTGCGGAACTGGGCCCATATCTTGAGCAGGTTTTCCTGCATCATGACCCGCGTCTGGGCGTCGAGGGCGCCAAACGGTTCGTCCATCAGCAGGACACTGGGGTAATTGGCGAGGGCGCGGGCGATGCCGACACGTTGTTTCATGCCGCCCGACAGTTCCTCGGGGTAGCGGTTGGCAAAGGCGCTGAGGCCGACCATGCCGAGGAATGAATTGGCGGTACGCACCGCCTCGGTATCGCTGTGCTTGGCCAGCCGCGGGCCGAAGGCGACATTCTCCAGGACCGTCTTCCAGGGAAACAGCGAATACTGCTGAAACACCATGCCGCGATCCGGGCCCGGCGCCGTAACCACGTCGTCGTCAATCATGACCCGGCCGGTCGTCGGTTGGATGAACCCCGCGACGGTATTCAGCAGGGTCGATTTACCGCATCCCGACGGGCCGAGGATGCAGACGAATTCTCCCGGCTCGATAGTCAGATGCGTCTTCTCAACCGCGCGGTTTTCCGTTTTTCCCTTGCCGAAGACAATGCTGACATCGTCGATGACGATGCGGCCCTTGGAAATCGCGCTGACGGGTTTCGCGGCGATGATGGTCTCAATGTTCGAAACGGGTTCCAGCATGATGTTTCCTCTTTCTATGCGGTCTGGGTTGACAGGGTCGTCGCGCCATTCGCGGCGGGCAAGGTGCGGCGCCGCGCCAGCAGGCAAACGGGGATGGCAAGCAGGAGAAAACCACTGAGGGTGATGATGTCACCAAGCGGTTCCAGCCACAGGGCGAGGGATGTACTCATCCCCATCATCGCCAGGCTGACAACCCAGGTCGGGGTTGCGCAGCACACCACCCAGCTCAGCGTGGCGCTGCTCAGTCCGACAAGGGCGGCGCCCCCGGAAACGGACGCAACGGCATTCGTCCTGGGGCTCACAGGACAGGCTGTCTGCTTCGGCCGAAACAGCAGGACGACGAAACTGGCGACCAGTGCGGCGACGAGGAGGATAATGAACAGTTTCGGCGGGATGACATTCATGGCCCATTCGGAAATGCCATTGCCGTAGTCGTAGTTCATGTACCCGATTTCGAGGAGCCATTCGTCGCTGATGATCGCGATGGCATCCGAAAACGACGGCGTGCTGGCGAGAATGCGCCAGACATTGGCGGGCCAGTTGTAAACCGTCACATAGTTCGGAACATTGCCGAACCGGACCAGCATCGTGGCGAGGAGACCCAGATAATAAACGAGGACAAAGCCGACCAGGGTGCCGCCCCAGACCCAGGGGCGATCCGCGATGGCCTGCTTCAATCCGGTTGCAACCGCTTTCATCAGTGTTTCTCCAGTGCTTGCCAACGCAGGAACGGCTTGGTCGCCAGGCGCACCAGATAGGTCGAAAGCGTGCCGAGGCCGCCAATCACCAGCATGCCGACGACGATGTTGTCGTACTCGATCAGCGAATAGGCCGCCCAGGTGAAGTAGCCGATGCCGTATTGCCCGCTGATGATTTCGCCGGCCAGCAGCGAGAACCAGGACACCCCCATGCCGATGGCGAGCCCTGCGGCGATGCTGGGCAGCGACGACGGGATGACCACATGCCAGAAAATTTCCATCTGGCTGGCGCCGAGCGAGCGCGCCGCCCTGACCAGCACGGCGGGGGTCTGTTCCGCGCCGAGCGCCGTGTTCAGGACGATGGGAAACAGGGCGCCGAGGAAGGTGATGAAGATGATGCTGGATTCTTCCGTCGGCCACATGAGGATCGCCATCGGAATCCAGGCGACGGCCG
>JAQCHR010000248.1 GCA_027619655.1 Pseudomonadota bacterium | reverse complement strand
TATGGCTGTCCGGCATGATCCGGTTGTTCGATCCCCAGATCCGCGTGCTGGTTGCCGCCCGGGATTCCGCGATACAGGCCCGCCGCAGGTCGCATCCCGACATGAATATCTTCGAGGATCGCGACTTCGAGGTGATTGCCGAATGCGACATCGATATCGAGGCCCAGCTTGCCGCGATAGAGGCGGAACTGGTCCGCCGCGGCGCCGGTTGACGGCCCGCAGCGCGACCATAAGAAAGCTGGCGGGAGACTCCGCGACAGCGCATTGTTATACAGTCTGATTTTGCCATTCGACCCTGGAGTTCCCGATATGCCGGACACCGCCACACCCGGTTCAGCCCCGCTGATCCTTGATGACCTGCTGAACCTCTGCGCCAAAGGCCAAGAAGCCGTCGAAACGGTCGTCGAAGCGGCGCGCCGGGCCGTCAGCCAGCGCGTTTCGGTCGATGCCCGCATCAACGGCGCGCGCCTGAATGAGGAGCAGTTCGCCGCGCATGGCTTTGCCTGGATGGCGACCTATGCGACCGGCCTGCGCGAATTGCTACGCTGGGCCGAACGGCTGGACCGGGACGGCACGCTGGGGGAACTGGAACGGTTGATCCTGCAGGCGGGTTTTGGCGAATACATCAACCAGCTCACCGCCGGGATCGCCATCAGCCAGGGCGAGATCGTCCGACCGGCCGACCTGGGGCTGGAGCGGGCCGATATTGCGCCGCTGGCCGACGGGGCGGCGGGACGGCTTGCGGCAGCGGGCAACACGAATGCGGTCCGGATGCGGATCGCCGAGCTGATCGAGCACGGCGAATACGGCGCCTATGGCTATGGCGACGAGACGCTGGAGATGATCGCGGAGCAATTCCGCCGCTTCGCCAATGAGCAGGTCATTCCCCATGCCCATGAATGGCACCGCAAGGACCAGTTGATCCCGATGGACGTGATCGACCGGATGTCGGAAATGGGCGTTTTCGGCCTGACCGTCCCCGAGGAATTCGGCGGGCATGGCCTGGGCAAGGTCGCGATGTGCGTCGTGACCGAGGAACTGTCGCGCGGCTATATCGGTGTCGGCTCGCTTGGCACCAGGCCCGAAATCGCCTGCGAACTGATCCGGCTGGGCGGGACCGAGGCGCAGAAGGCGGAATGGCTGCCGAAGCTGGCGTCGGGAGAGATCCTGCCGACCGCGGTGTTTACGGAACCGGGCACGGGCTCGGACCTGGGCAGCCTGAAGACGCGGGCGGTGCGCGACGGCGACAGCTACCGCATCCATGGCAACAAGACATGGATCACCCACGCGGCGCGAACCGACATGATGACCCTGCTGGCGCGCACCGATGCGAACGAACCCGGCTACAGGGGGCTTTCGATGTTCATCGCGCCCAAGCCGCGCGGGACGGCCGAGGACCCGTTTCCGGCGGCGGGCATGTCCGGCGGCGAGATCGAGGTGCTGGGCTATCGCGGCATGAAGGAATACGAGATCGGCTTTGACGGCTTCGAAGTGGATGCGAAGCACCTGCTGGGCGGGCAGGAAGGGCAGGGCTTCAAGCAGCTCATGGCAACCTTCGAATCCGCCCGGATCCAGACCGCGGCGCGCGCCGTCGGCGTCGCGCAGCGGGCGATGGAACTGGCCCGGGAATATGCCGTGGACCGGCAGCAGTTCGGCAAGTCGATCTACGGATTCCCCCGGGTTTCGGGCAAGATCGCCTGGATGGCGGTGGAGACGATGATGGCGCGCCAGCTGTCCTATTTCGCGGCGCGGGAGAAGGACTCCGACCGCCGCTGCGACATCGAGGCGGGCATGGCGAAGCTGCTGGCGGCGCGGGTGGCCTGGTCGAACGCCGATAACGGCGTCCAGGTGCATGGCGGCAACGGCTACGCGGCGGAATACGAAATGAGCCGGATCCTCTGCGATGCGCGGATTCTGAACATTTTCGAAGGCGCGGCGGAAATCCAGGCCCATGTCATCGTGCGCGGATTGCTGGAGCGGCGGAACTGACGGCGGGTAAATTCTTTACGGTTGCGTGCTTTTATTTTGTGCATGACAACTTACATCCATCAGCACTTCCGAACATTCTTCAAAGGACGGATCTATGCCTACTGACACGGCTGCGGCATCTGACGTAAATCCGGCGATCGCGACCTGGAGCGGCCCGCTCGGCCTGCCCGAATTCGCGCGGATCGACGACAAGGATTTTGAGGCGGCGTTTGCCGTGGCGCTTCCGGCGCATCTCGCGGAAATCGCGGCGATTGCCGATAATCCCGAGGCGCCGACATTCGAGAACACGGTCGTGGCACTGGAGCGCGCCGGCGAACTGCTGACCCGGTCCTCCGGCATTTTCTGGAACATGGCGGGGGCCAATACCAACGATACGCTGCAGGCGCTGGAGCGCAAGCTCTCACCCGAATTCTCGCGCTATTACTCGGCCATTACGATGAACCGGGCACTTTTCGAACGCATAGAAACGCTGTACCGGAACCGCGACAGCCTCGGACTCGACGCCGAAGGGCATCGCGTGCTGGAACTGACCTGGAAGTCGTTCGTGCGTTCCGGCGCGCAATTGAGCGAAGCGGAACAGAATCGCCTTGCGGCCATCAATGAACGGCTTGCGACCCTGGGCACAACATATTCGCAGAATGTCCTCGCCGACGAGCGGGAGTATGCGCTGATCCTGGAAAGCGCCGACGATCTGGCCGGGTTGCCGGATTTCCTGATTTCCAGCATGGCGGCCGCGGCGGAAGAACGCGGCCATAAGGGCAAGCACGCGGTGACCCTGTCCCGGTCGATCATCGAACCCTTCCTGACATTTTCCGCGCGGCGCGACCTGCGCGAAACGGCGTTCAAGGCCTGGGTGGCCCGGGGCGAAAACCCCGGCGAACATGACAATCGCCCGATCGTGGCCGAAACGGTCAAGCTCCGCGCCGAAAAGGCGGCGCTGCTGGGCTATGCCAGCTTCGCCCATTTCAAGCTGGACGACACCATGGCCAAGACGCCGGAAAACGTCCGCGGGTTGCTGGAAACGGTCTGGGAAAAGGCCTGCACGCGCGCGCATGAAGAGGCGGCCGAACTGGCCAGCCTGATCGCCGAAGAAGGGCATAACCACGCCGTTGCCCCGTGGGACTGGCGGCATTATTCCGAGAAGGTGCGCGCCGGCCGTTATGCGTTCAACGCGGCGGAAATCAAGCCGTATCTGCAACTGGAGAAAATGATCGAGGCCGCGTTCCATACCGCCGAGCGGCTGTTCGGGCTGACCTTCCGCAAGCATGAAGGCGTAACCGCCTATCACCCCGATGTCCGGGTGTTCGAGGTGCTGAATGCGCAAGGCAAGCGGATCGCGATCTTCCTGGGCGATTATTTCTCGCGCCCGTCCAAACGCTCCGGCGCCTGGATGAGCGCGCTGCAGGGCCAGCACCGGCTGGGTACGGATGGCGCGGAACAGACGCCCATCGTTCTCAATGTGATGAATTTCGCCAAGGCGTCCGCCGGCGAGCCGATCCTGATCGACATGGACAACGCGAAGACGCTGTTCCATGAATTCGGTCATGCGCTGCACGGCATGCTGTCGGACGTGACCTACCCGTCCATCGCCGGGACCTCGGTCAGCCGCGATTTCGTCGAACTGCCCTCGCAGCTCTACGAACACTGGCTGACCGTGCCGGAGGTGCTGCAGCAGTTCGCGGTGCATTACCGGACCGGCGAGGCGATGCCCCAGGCGCTGCTCGACAAGTTGCGCGCAGCGGGGAAATTCAACAAGGGTTTCGCGAATGTGGAGTTCACTTCCTCGGCGCTGCTCGATATGGAATTCCACGCGCTGAGCCCGGACGCGGCCGCGAAGGTCGATCCCATGGCGTTCCAGGCCGGCGTCCTGTCGGACCTGAAGATGCCAGATGAAATCGTCATGCGCCACGCGACGCCGCATTTCACGCATGTCTTTGCCGGGGATGGATATTCCGCCGGCTATTATTCGTATATGTGGTCCGGCGTGCTGGATTCGGACGCTTTCGAAGCCTTCCAGGAGGCCGGCGATTCATTCGACCCGGCGACCGCGGCGAAGCTGAAGCAGTTCATCTATTCGTCCGGCGGCTCGATGGACCCCGAAGACGCCTATATCGCCTTCCGCGGCAAGCTGCCGACCCCGGACGCCCTGCTTGAAAAGGAAGGCTTGAATTAGGCCGGCCGTATCCTGGCGAAGGCGGTCCGGACTCTTCCCTAACCAGTTTTCGCCCGCGCCTGGCGGGTCGGTTCAAGGCCGCAGTCGCGCATCATCAGGGGCGTGAGGACCGCTGCGTCCCGGCGGTTCAGGTGATCGGCATTCCGGAAATAGGCGTAGTCGTCGAAGGCGCCCCAGTAGGATTTGTAGGTGGCGCCGAATTCCCGGGCCAGGCCGTCGAATGTCTCGCGGATTGCGGCGAATTCGGGGGCCATCTCCGCGGTGAAGCGGCGGTGTATCGGCGCCACAGGGTATTCGACCATACAGACGGCGATATTGCGCTGGTTCAGCATGGTCAGCATGTCACGATAGATCTGGAAGTGCGGTGACTCCGTCAGGGGGCGGGTGACGCGATGCTCCTGCACCCTTTTCCGGACGGTTTCCTCGGCCCTGGCGGTCTTGGGTTCGCTCATTTCATGATCGCTCAGCAGGCTGCCGAAATCCGAGAACTCGACGCCCAGCGCGAGGGTGCCTTTGGTGAAATATTGCCGGATGTACCAGCCGAGCCGGTCGCGAAGATACGAGTCGCTCCACATGTAAGATCGCGGTGCGCCGCCAAGCAGGGCGCCATAGTCCCGACGTCCCCTGTTGCTGTATCGGTAATCGGCGAACATATGGGGCGAAGCCTGCAGGATGACGGTCTTTATTTCGGGATGTTTCTCCAGAACGAAGACCAGTTTCTGCTGCATCTGCGGAATGTTTTCGCCCGCGAGCCCGAAATTCGGCGCGGTCGCTGACGCCAGGACATCCTGTGAGGTATGGGAGTCGCCGATCAGGACCGCAGGCACGTTTGCCAGGTGCTGGAACAGCCGCTGCTGCAGGTAATACGGTGACACTGCTGCGACCCTGGTGCGCAGGAAGACCTCGGACCAGAGCAGGAAGAGGAACGCGACGAGCCCCGCCGCCAGCGCGATGCGCAGCAGGAAGCGGCCGTCGAAGCCTGTCAGGTCAGAACTGGAAGTAGATGAATTCACTGTAGCTTCCCAGAAAAATGCCGATTACGCAGGCGCTGACGCCGATGCCGCAGGCCCAGGGCAGCAGGACGCGTTCCTTCAGCCCCAGTCCGCTGGTACCCCAGCGGGCGGTCAACTCGCCAGTATTGGGGACGATCCAGGTCATGACAAGCGCGGCCCAGGTCAGGATCGCAAGCGTGGCGAGGGCGGGGACCTGCGTCGCCAGTTCATCGAGCGGCTGGTTCAGGCCCAGCATGGATTGGGTCATGGAGACGAATTCGCTGACCGATCCGGCCCGGAACATCACCCAGGTGAAGACCACGCACAGGAAGGTCGTTGCGACGGCGAGCGATCGAGGCGGCCGGATTTTCTCCAGCATGGCGGCATGCTGCGCCCAGTGCGTCGCGCCCAGCAGCACGCCATGCGCACCGCCCCACAGGACGAAGGTCCATCCGGCGCCATGCCATAATCCGCCCAGCAGCATGACGATCACCATATTGGCGAAGCGGCGCAGTTCGCCGGCGCGGCTGCCGCCGAGCGGGATATAGAGATAGTCGCGCAGGAACCGCGACAGGGTCATGTGCCAGCGGCGCCAGAAATCGATGATATTGGTCGCTTTGTATGGGGAATGAAAATTCAACGGCAACTTAATGCCGAATATCCGGGCCAGACCGATGGCCATGTCTGAATATCCTGAAAAATCGAAATAGATCTGGAAGGTGTACGCCAGCGTTCCGGCCCAGGCATCCAGCAATGTCGGCTCGACCACATCCGCACCGAAGACCGCATTGGCAAAGACGGTAATGCCATCGGCGATGACGACTTTCTTGTAAAGGCCGATGACGAAAATCATCAGCCCGATCCGGATATTCGACAGTGCCGGCCGGAAGGCAGTATCTTTGAGATATTGCGGCATCACCTC